>CALVJM010000051.1 GCA_944332155.1 uncultured Bacilli bacterium | reverse complement strand
CACCATGGCCATGGGAAAATAAATAGGAGGATAATTATGTGGATTTATCAAAAGAAATTACAGTATCCTGTAAATATAAAAAATAAAGATTTACGTATGGCAAAATATCTTTTAACCCAATATGGTGGACCGTTGTTTTTAAGGTAATTAAAAAATAACGGTCTATTTATATTCGATTTCTATTTTATTTGCTTCTTTATAATAAACAATTTTACTAATCAAAAAATGTGATGTTTTATATTTAACATCTAAAGGTACATTTTCGTCAGTTAAAAGTTCATAAACATTTTTGATACGTTTATATATGTTTTCGTCTTGTTCATCATTAACTTTTATTTGTAATGCATTTAGTTTTTCTTCGAGTGATTTACGTTCAACATCTAATAATTCTTTACCCTCTTTATATTCTTCTAACGAATCTACACCATTTTTATATGCTTCTTTAATTCGCTTTAATTTATCATCAATACGAGATAATTCTTTTTGTAACAACTTATATTCATTTGATAATGAACTTGTTTTTTTGGGAATTACATTAATTTCTATTTTATTTTGAAAAATTTCTCTTAATTGTTCACAAACAGCTTTTTCTAATTTTTCAATTTTAATTGAATGACTTCTTTTACAAGTTCCTTTAGAATAACCATTACATTGATAATAATTAATAGTTGATATACATAAGGAGCGACCACAATCGCCACATTTTACTAATCCTTGCGACCAATGTCTAATTTTAACAGATTTATGTTGTCTTTTACGATATAATTCTTTTCGCATTTTTAGTAATTCTTGAGCTTTATCCCATAGTTCTTGACTAATAATAGATTCATGTTTAGATTTAGCAAGAATTATATCTTCATGATGAAATTTTCTTGTATATTTACCCTTAGGATTCCATCTTAAAATTGAAATATAAGTAGGATTATTTAAAATATAATCTACTGTTCTATTTTCAAATTTACAACCTCGATGAGTTTTAACGCCCAAATCATTTAAATATCTAGCAATTTGTAGCATTCCCATTTCTTGATTTGCAAATTTTTCAAAAATTAATCTTACATATTTAGCTTCTTCAGGAACAACAACTAATTGATTATTTTCAACTTTATATCCAAAACATGGACCTGTTTGCAATTCGCCTCTTGTGGCTTTTTCAGTCATACCTTTTTTTACTTCATCAGAAAGATTTAAGGAATAATATTCTGCCATTGCTTCAAGCATAGCTTCCAAAATAACAGAAAATTTATCATCTTCCATTTGTTCAGTAATAGAAATTACCCTAATACCTGATTCTCTTTTTAACATTGATTTGTAAACCACACTATCTTCACGAGAACGAGCAAAGCGGTCAAACTTATGAACAAGAATAACTTCAAAAGGGCGTGGTTTCTTTTTTGATGTAGCAATCATTTTCATAAATGCAGGTCTTTTATCAGCTCTTTTACCAGAAATTCCCTCATCAGCATAAATATGCTCTTTT
Organism: uncultured Bacilli bacterium; assembly: GCA_944332155.1. Classification (GTDB taxonomy): domain Bacteria; phylum Bacillota_I; class Bacilli_A; order RF39; family UBA660; genus Pelethosoma. Next base: position 7,559 of record CALVJM010000051.1, on the reverse strand, counting down.
AAAATAATCATATCATTTCTTTTAGCATATTCTTTTAAAGCTTTAATTTGTGCATCTAATGAAAACTCTAATTGATCATCAGTAGAAACTCTAATATATGCAGCAGCAAATTTTGTCATTCTCACACTTCCTTTCTTCCAAATAGAAAAGAAATGTTTTGTAATCACGACTTCATTATATCATAGCTTTTTATTATTATACAAAACATTCATAATAAATATATTAAAGCCAAATGTAATAATGACATAAACATAATGAGACTTATTTAATTTTAAGTATTGTTTTTTTGAAAAACATTAAATTATAATTGTTTTTTGTTTCTGTTTTATAAATAAAAACAGAAATAAAATAACTATATAATATATAATAGGTTATAAAATATTTAGTTCATATTTTATTCATAATATAAAAGATAAAAATAACACAAAATATGACAAAAAAATACTTAAGCTATGTTTTATTTTCAAATATGTTATAATCATAGTAGGAGGTTAATATGAAAGTGATTTTGAGTAGAAAAGGATTTGATTCTTCATTTGGAGGTTATCCTAGTTTTATTATGCCAGATGGAGTTCTTTTATCTTTACCTATACCAAACTATAAAGATAATATTAAATATAGTCAAATTTATACGGAGATACAAGAAAATACATTATATGATTTGATGATTTTAAAATCAAATGTTATAAAATCAAGTAAATGGTATAGTTTTACAAAAGAAACAAAATGTCATTTTGATCCAGATTTAAATTATAATGCATTACCTAGAAAAAAAGGCTGGGTAGGTACATTGGGACAAACTGGAATTGCCCAAAAATTACTTATGAAACATAATATAAAAAGAAATGATTTATTTTTATTCTTTGGATGGTTTGACAATTATGAAAATATAAAAAAAAATTCTACTAAAGGTAAGCATGTAATATTTGGATATCTTCAAATAGATAAAATTTTATATACAAAATCGGATAAAATACCTGATTGGTTAGAAAATCACCCACATGTTTTAGAACGTAGACTTAATAATGAATATAATTGTATTTATATTGCAAGAGAACAATGTTCATGGAATAATAATATAAAAGGATATGGAACTTTTTTATATGATGAAGAACTAGTTTTAACAGCTACTAATATGAGTAGAAGTAAATGGCATTTACCTGATATTTTTAAAAATGTAAATATAACATATCATAATAAAAATTCATGGAAATTAAATTATTTTCAATCAGCTATGAGAGGACAAGAGTTTATTATTGAAGAAAATATCAGTATTGAAAAATGGGCAAAACAGTTAATTGAAAATAATGTTAAAAAACGTGAATTATTAAATAAGAAGGAGATATTATGAAAGTAAAAAAATTAGAAATTAACGGCTGTGGAGGTTGCAACGGAATTTTTAGAAAAATAAAGATTTTTAATAGTAATAAAAAATCTATAAAAATAGTTTATACTAACAGAAAAAAAGATGATAATATATAGAAAAGAAAAAACCGGGGCAATTATCTTCAACACAAAAACAAAAAAAATTGTTGAAATTGAAGAAGAATTATTTTCAAATACTAAAATTTTTATAAACGTTATGAAAAAATATAATATTTTTGAAAATAATCAAAATTTAAAAAATATATTGATTGTTAATAATATATCCAATAATGTTTTATCTGCACCTTTAAAAATTTTTTTATCAATCACTAATGAATGTAATTTGCAATGTTTACATTGTTTTAATTATATCGATAAAAAATCTGAACGATTAAAATATATTGATATATCAACTTTAAAAAAAATTATTAACATTTGTAAAACTTACGGAATATTTGAATTAAAATTATCTGGAGGAGAACCATTTTTACATCCAAATTTTATTAAAATATTGAAACTATTAGAAAAAGAAGAAATAATGTATACTATATATACCAACGGTAGTTATTTATCAGAAAAAAATTGTTCCATTTTGAAGAAACTAAAATATTTAAAAAAAATAAAAGTATCTATTGAAGGAAGCAAAGAAATTAATGATTATATAAGAGGTAAAGATAGCTTTAATAATGTAATAAAAAATTGTAAAAATATTAATAGTAAATTAATAGAATTTAATTTGACTTTAAACAGATATAATTACAAGCTTATTTTTGATTTAGTAAAAGAACTAAATAAAAACAATTTAGAAACAACTATTGATTTAGGACTTATAAGATATAACAACAAAATTAAAAAAACAGATTTAGTTTTCAAAAGTAAACAAGAATATATAGAATTTGCAAATTATTGTAAAAAAAATTTTTTTGATTTAAAGAAAAATAAAAATTATTTTGCTTGTTCAGGAGGATATTCTTCGTGTGCTATCGATGTATACGGAAATGTATTTCCATGTGGTATGTTACAACATGAAAAAAAATTTATTATAGGAAATATAAATAATGAAAGTTTTAACAAGATATGGAATGATATAAAAATGATTAATTTTAATATATGTAATGAATGTCAGAATTGCTTATTGTTTGAAAAAGGATGTTTAGGCGGATGCCGTTCAAATGCTTTTTATAGTACAGGAGACATTAAAGGAAAAGATCCTTTTTGTACTTTCTATCAAGAATCATTAAACAATATGTAAATTTATTATTCTAACTAAGGTAGAACAGGCATATATATTAATGCCCCACCGAAAAGCTATATTTTATTTGATGTTTTAAAGAGGGGTCTCGGACTTTGTTATCCGAGACCCCTCTTTAACATCTTGGTTAGTTCCTAACCTCATAAAATAAGTTCGGTGTGGCTAATAGGTGGAGGTGGTGTTATAAAGTTAGTTAAGAGAGATTATGAGATTTTGAGAATGGTGTATCGGTTTCATTTTTGTTTAAGTCGTCACGTTTTATTTCTTGTTTCGTTTAATGGTAATCGTGCTTGTGACCGTAGACTTAAGATTTTAGTTGATCATGGTTATTTAAAACGAAGGAAGATTTTATACGGAATACCTTATCTCTATTATTTATCTACCAATGGTATGCGTTTAATTCATGTTAAGACTAAAGAAGAAAATATTCGTATTGATCAGATTCACCATGATATTGTTTTATTAGACTCTTTACCTTTGTTGATAGGAAAGTATCAATTCTCACTATCTTCTATGACAACCGAACGAGAGCTTCACATAGAAGATGGTTTTGGAGTTCGTAAACATCACCCTGATCTTGTATTTCAAAAAGATAATGAAAGTTATGCGATTGAAATAGAGTTAAATCTTAAAACTAAAAGTCGTTTACTTAAAAACATAGAGGATAATTATTTGCATTATGATTATCAAATATGGGTAGTTCCACTTACACAAATAAAGATTCAAAATATACTAAAAGAGTCACTAGAAAAATATGACAATGTCGAGGTGGTTCTATTGGAGTCTTTTATGTCTTAATCATTGGAAGTTTATTTATATTTTTATTTCGCATTATTGAATGGTCAATTCACTCTAAAGATGATATTTGGAAGTATCAAGAGGAAGTGAGCCATATTAGAGTGCAAAAACAAAAAGAAGAAGTTCAAGAAAATGCAACATTTCTTGGATTATATGGAAAAAAGAAAATTTATGTTGATCATGATGTAAAACACATTTTTGTTTGCGGAACAACCGGAAGTGGGAAAACAGTTACCTTAAGTCATTTTATAGAAAGTGTTTTTAAAAATGATTATTCATCAAATTCACTAGGTGATTTATTTACAAATACAATTGATGAATTAGTTGGATATGTTGAAACTATTGAACCTGTTAATACAAGTGATTTAGAAAATACAATTAATGATTTAAATGATACTAGTTATATTGATAGTGAGATATTTAATCAATCAATCTATGAAGATTTAAAACCATTAAATGATACACAAGTAAGTAATAAAAGTAATTTATTAGATATAATTGAATATTATTCATCTATAAGTACAACATTTAATGAGAATTTATTATTATATGATCCACTACAAGCAATTGATAGTGAAGAAATAGAAAGCTATGTAAATGATTTTGATCAAAATAATTCAAATACTCAAAATAAAATAGAAAGAAAGAATTCAGAGTATTTAAAGTTTGTATCTGATTCATATCAAAATGCTGATGAACATATTCGCGTAATGAAAGAAGATGTGATTAAGCATCAACAAGAATCTGATTTAAAAGTTACAACAGGTTTAGAAAATGCTAAAAAGATAAAAGCAGAAACATCGTCTGAAAACAACACTTTAATGAATGGATATTTACATAAATTGCCATATACTAGAAATGGAACAGTTGCAAATACTGTTGTATATGACTTTGTTACTTCTCCATTAAATTTAGAAGGTGAAAAAACAGATAATTCGATTGTAAGTAGTAGTTTAAATTATCCATTAATTATTATATGTTCTGCAAGTTTTTGTGCATTTGTATGGGTAACTAGTTACCTGATTTCTAAATATAAAATTAAGGAGATAAAGCAAAACATAGCTACAACAAATTAATTGGTAGCGTTTACAAAAAATAATAGACTTTTAATATTTGTTATTATATAATTTAACTAAGATAAACCAAATAGAAAATATAGAAGGAGGAGGAATAATTGTGGCAGGTGTAATTCGCTTAAATGCAGAAGGATTAACAAGTGCATCAACTCAATTAAAAAATCAGGGAGGACAATTAGAAGAATTAATAAACCAAATGCAACAAGTAATTAATAGTTTACCTGATTCTTGGGAAGGGGATGCAGCAGTAGCTTATGCAGAACAATTTGCAAGACTAAGACCTGGTCTAGATGAAACTAGACAGTTAGTTCAAGATATTGCAGTACAAATTGATCAAACATTAGCTGCAGCACAAGAGTTGGATGCTAATATTGCTTCAAAATTAGGATAATAGTTAGTAGCCAAGGGTATCCTTTCATAGTTGATGATAGGATATCCTTTTTTTAAGGAGGACAATATCATGTTTTATAATACATGGGATTCTTGGTTTGATGATGATGAAACAAGAAAAATAAAAAAATATAGAAGGATGTCAAATTATTATGAAAGCAAATATAATAATCTTTATGATTCTTATATTGAAATCAATAATTTAATGTCTGATGTAAAAAATAATTATGGATTAGATAAAAGTGTTATTAAATATGTTAGTGATGATGTAATGAGATATCAATATAGTGAGTGTGAAGATAAAATGATAAGTAAAATGTGGGAAGTTATTGATTATTTTGAAGAAATGCAAGATTTAATAGGGAGGCAAAGAGATAATGCATATGAGCTTTACATAAAATATTATAATTTAGCGATAGGGGGGTGAAATAATGGCAATAGTAAATGATGGTGGCGGATTTGACATTTCGGTTCGTGAAGAATTATTTGATACAGTAATAGAATTAAAGGAAACATTTAATGCGGATTTTGAAGAGAGTTATAATAGATTAGAAGATATTTATAAAAAAATGAGTAGTGATGATGGTTTTAAAGGACAAGCTTGTGAGGGGTTTATGGAGTTATTTGATATTCTTTTGCAATTTCATAGGGATATAAAAAATAAGATGCCTAGTTTTTTTAATGAATTTGATAATTTTAGGGAATCTTTAGAGGAAATAAAGAGTACAAGTGTGTATAAGGAGTTATACTAATATGAAATTTAGTGAACAAGAAATGAATTTTTTATGTAGATTATTGCATTATAGTAAGTTAATAGGTTATGAGAATTTTCCTTTATTAAATAAAGAAGAATCTAAAAAAGTCATGGCAAAATTAGAAGAAAAAAATATTATTAAGGATGGTTTGCTTACTAAATATGGATTAACATTAATTAGATTTATATCACTATATAATAAATCAAGAAAATTTCTAAAAATAGGAAGTACAAATTATGCAAACTATCAAAAAAATGAATATGTAATGATTAATATGAAAGAATCAAATTTTGAAATATTACCTGTAAATCAAGATCAAATAACAATTAGTATTTTAACTAAATTTTCTGATCAATATAGTAATTTAACAGAAGGAAATATAAAAAAGAAATTGTTTAGTAGAAGACATTTTATAGAATTTATGAATGAGCATCCTGATACAAAGGCGCTTTATTATTATAAACTTGATTTAGATGAAAAAAGTGAATGTTCAGCAACTTTATTTATTGATGATAATGTTTTAAAACATTATGATAGTGTTTTAGAAGAAATGACAATTTATCCTAAAGCTCATGTACAGCAAGGCATTGAATCGATATTCAAATAAGAGGTGAATGAATATGGCAAATGAAATAAAAATAGATGAAAGTATTCAAAAATATGCAGAGGAATTTGTACCAGAAATAATTAGGATTAATCGTTATCTTCAACTATTAACAAATTTATATGAGACAGAATTTAGTTTCTATAAAGGAGAAGCGCGAAAAGAAATAGATACATATAAAGATGAATTAATAAAACAAGTCACTGATTTAAGTAATAACTATTCTGTTTTGGCAAATAATTTAATAACTATAGTTTTAGAATTTCTTGCGATGGATAGTGAAGCAGAAGCAAAAATTAATGCTTTTGCGCAGACTATAAATGAAAGAAGTTTAGAAAGTAGATAGTAGTTATAAATGGGTAAATATTATAGTTCAAGTGAAGAAACTTGGAATAAAGAAACTACTGCGCAAGAAAAAATAGCTGATGGAATTAGTAAACTTTATCAAATAAATAATGCTTTGGATAGAGGATTTGATGAACTTAAATCAGATAAATATGGGTTGATGTCGAATAATAGTTATGATAATTTTTCGTATCAAATTGTACAATGTGGGGAAAAAAATCATGCATTAAGCCAATATTCAAAAGAAATTCATGGGATTCTTAAAGATAAAGAAATTAGTTTTTGTAAAGGAATTAGCAAAGTTATTGAAGAAATGTCTTTACTGGAAATTACAGAATACACAACAGAAAACACTTTAGGTATTACAGAAAGAAAAAATGTACCAACAGCTTATTATAATGGTAGTATGGCATATCAAGCTGGAATGCCAATCAGTTATCAAGTAAAAGATGTACCTAAAGGTAAAATAAATATTCTTGATATCCAAATGAAAACAGATATCATGGGAATAGAGGAACAATTAGAAGCATATCTAAAAGAAGAAAAAGGTAATTTAACAGATGCTGAATTAGTAGAATTAAAAGAAGAATATTATCAACAATATCTACAAACAAGTTTTGAACATGAAGTTTATACTGATGGATGGTTAAAAAATTTATCTACAACCTTAGATTATATTCCTATAGTTGGTGGTGTTAAAAATGCAATTGAAGGTCTTTGTGGATATACAATGACTGGAGAAAAACTTACAACTCAAGAGAGGATTAGTTACACGGCATTAGGAATATTAACTACTGCGGTAGATGTGTTTACTCTAGGAACAGCAAGTGGACTAATTCAAGGTGGAAAATTTGTAGGAAAAGAATTAGCTAAAAGTGGTATTAAAAAATTAGGAAAGTATGCTATTGCTTTAAAAAAACATAAATAAAAAACAAGTTTTTGATAAAAGGGTAAAAAGACCCCTTACCCCATAA
>CALVJM010000050.1 GCA_944332155.1 uncultured Bacilli bacterium | reverse complement strand
AGCTTGATACTCTTCATCAAATTTCACTAAGTTTAATGTTTTTAATTGAATTCTTTTTTCCATGTATATCATCCTTCTTATACCCAGAAAAAAGTAGATTAGAATCTACTTTAAAACTTTATAAGCATCTTGATTTGCTTTTATATAACCATTCATATTCCCTATATCATAAAAGACACTTTCTGTTTTTCCTACGTAAAATTCTTCTTTACGCATTAAACGAAATAAAGCATCAGTTAATAAATACTCTCCAGATACTTGTTTTATTTTTTCTAATTCTTTAAAAATACTTGGTTGAAGTATATAAGTTCCATTACAAGCTAATAAAGATGGTGTTTCACGAAGTGCTGGCTTTTCAACAATACCTAAAATTCTATCTTCATCATCTTCATCTAGTAAAAGCATTCCATACTTATTAACTTCTTGTAACTCTACTTCACTTGCCCCTATAATGTTACACTCAAATTGTGTGTACGCTTTTTGAAGCTCTAGTGTGATAGGATATTTTCCTAAGAAGAAACTATCCCCATACATTATCATAAATGGTTCTTTTCCTATATATTCTTTAGCTAATAGAATAGCATGTCCTGTACCCAAAGGTTCATCTTGATAGATATAATGAATATTTAAATGATCGATTACATAGTTTAATGTTTCAATTGTTTTTATTTTTCCTTCTTTTTTTATTTTTTCTTCTAAATTTGGTTTATGAGTAAAATAATCTCTAATCAGTTCTTGATCGTGATTAAGTACTATATAAACATCTTGAATTCCACTTCTTAACGCATCTTCTAATAAGTATTGTAAGACTGGTTTTTGTAAAATTGGCATCATAGCTTTAGGAACAGCTTTAGTAATAGGCAAAAAACGTGTTCCTAAACCAGCTACAGGAATAATTAGTTTAGTTACTTTCATATCTTATTTATCCTTATGAAGTGCTTCATACGTTAAGAAGAACAATGCGACTCCAATAAAGAATATAATAACAATTAAAACACTATGAGAATCTTTCGCTAATAAGTCCTTTAATGGCTCCATAAGATTATTTAAAAATTTTTCAATTCCATCTAACATCTTTCTTACCCCTTTCTAATACTCTTATGTCCTTTTAATATTTTTTTAATACCTATTGGATGAGCAAACGCAATTGTTACGATTGATTTATCCATACTTACTACAACTCCTGTACCAAATGTATCATGAATCACATGATCTCCTACACCATAATCAATCTCTGTAGAGACATTGTGAACAGGTTTCTTAAATAAGTGATCAACAGTAGATTTTTCAACATCTGAATCTAAATATTTTTCATCAATTTCACTAATAAATCTTGATGGTGGATTATAACTATCCATTCCATAAATTGTACGACGTTTGGCATTTAACAACCATAATCTTTTTTTAGCTCTTGTAATTGCCACATAGCAAAGTCGTCTTTCTTCTTCTAACTCCTCTTGATCCATTAAAGAGTTTCCATGTGGTAAAATACCTTCTTCGACACCGATTAAGAACACATTATCAAACTCTAAACCTTTAGCTGAATGAGTAGTCATAAGTGTAACAACATCTTCATTATTCTTATGTTCTTCTACATCAGATACTAAACTAATTTCACTTAAGAACTCTCCTAATGAAATAATACCATGTTCTTCTTCAAAAGATTTAGTGATTGATTTAAACTCTTCTAAGTTCTCTAAACGAACTTCAGACTCAATTGATTTTTCACTTTCGAGTTCTTTTCTCATGCCACTAATATCTAATACTGCTTCTACTAATTCCGTAAGACTTGAACTTTCTGATTTTTCTTTTAGTGTTTCAATAATCTTTTTGAATTCTAATTCTTTACCACTTTCAATCACTTCATATAAACTCTTATTTTCAAAAGTAGCTTTTTCTTGTAGTTTGGCGATTGTTCTTAAGCCAATTCCTCTTTTGGGCGTATTAATCGCACGTAATAGACTAGTGTCATCAAAAGGATTGTAAATTAATTTTAAATAACTAATCAAATCTTTGATTTCTTTTCGATTATAGAAGTAGAAACTTCCAATCACTTTATAAGGAATATTTTCACGAAGCAAAGCTTCTTCCATGTTACGAGATTGAGCATTGGTTCGATAAAGAACGGCAATCTCATCTTTAGGAACACCCTCATGAATTAATTTGTCAATTTCTTTTGCGACATAATAAGCTTCATCTTTTTCATCTAAAGCTCGATGATATTTAATTTTAACACCATCTTCGTTATGCGTCCATAAATTTTTATCTTTTCGTTGTTTATTATTCTTAATTACATCATTAGCGGCATTCAAAATCGTTCCGGTTGAACGGTAATTTTCTTCCAACAAAATAACTTTAGGATGATCATAATCCTTTTCAAAATTTAAAATATTACGATAGTTGGAACCACGCCAAGAATAAATACAATTATGAACAAAGACACCATTTGCCACATAATTTCGCATTTCTGGAATTGATAAATCATAGACTTCACCTTTGTAATTCATTTCTTTTACTTCTATAATTTCATCATCGATAACTTCTCCATCTTGGATGGAACAAACCATCATTCCTTTTCTTAAACTACCTATTGGCATAAAATTAAATACTTTACTTGTATTCAAACGTATTTTACTAATAACTTGTAAATCATCAAATAAGTTTTGAATTGGTTTAATGTATTCTAAGACTTCTTCATAACGATTACGCACTGTCTGAATCTTAATAGTATCTCCACCAACCATATTAACAGGATATCCTAGTTTAGCTAACTTCTTATAATTATCCATACCTGTTGTATTAATATAAATACGATGTGAATAATAATCTCTTGCTCCTTTCATTTGTGAGTCAAAGAAATTTAAATTTAAAATTCGTTTTTCTAAATCATTACGAAGTTCTAAAGAGGCGTGATCGTGTGGATAATCCATATATAAATAACGATCATGCATTAAACGTTCTACGTTTTCTTCAATATTATCTGGCATTTTTATTTCATTTAATTCTTTTTGTGAAATAACTAAATTTTTACCTCTTGAAAAGAATGGGGCTAAAGGAATATTATATTTTTCACTATAATATTTTTCTCTTTGGATGGCTTCTGAACGACTTGAACATTCTTCTACAACCCATGATTTTGTTGAATTTACACCATTAATACGAACACAGAAACAATTCGTAATACGATCTTTTTCTTTCATAAAGGACTTCGTTCTACCGACAATCCAACCAATTAATGGATGGAGTGCTAGATAAATATATTGTTTTTCAAAACTATGATTTAATTTATAAAACACAATATGATTGGGTGTTGCCTTTATCATCTTTCCACTTTTTGTTTTAATACGAATGATTTTTCCTTCATAATGACGATGACTAATTTGATCTACTTTGAAGAAATTGGTATATCCTTTCCCACAACCACATAATACTGAATCATTAGTTGTTAGTTTATCAATCCTTTTTTGACCACGACGCGTAGTTACTTTCGTTGTGGCAATCAAACATTGATCATTATCCCCTACTACACATATATTTTTATATTTCGAACTTATCATTTTTGTTAATGTATATTGGGCTTCATTAGTATCCTGATACTCATCAACTAATACATATTGAAAACGATCTTGATATTTTTGTAATATTAAAGGATGTTTACGAAATAAATTAATTGGTTTCATCAATAAATCATCAAAGTCGACTGAATTATTTGATGTTAATCGTTGTTCATAACGTCGATATACTTGTACTACTTTATCTTCAAAATCAGTATTGGCAAAGCGTTCATACTCATTCGCAGTTAGTAATTCATTTTTCGCTCCGCTGATTTTATTACGTATAGCTTTAGGATTATATTCTTTAATGTCAATATTTAAAACTTTCATAATTTTTTTAATAACAGATAAAGAGTCATCACTATCAATAATGGTAAAATTAGACTTTAATCCTACTTCTTCATAATGTTCACGTAAAATCATCAAGCCAAAAGAATGGAAGGTGGAAATTTGAATACGATTTCCTACTGGTCCTAACATTTGACTTACACGTTCTTTCATTTCTTTAGCAGCTTTATTTGTAAAAGTAATCGCCAGAATGTGATAAGGATCAATTCCTACTTCATCTATTAAATAAGCAATACGTGTTGTTAAAACTTTGGTTTTCCCACTTCCGGCTCCGGCTAGAACTAAAAGAGGTCCTTCCGTCGTTACAACAGCTTCTTTTTGTTTTTCGTTTAGTGTATCTAACTTCATACCATATCACCACTTTCATCATACCACATATTTCATTTTTTAGAAACCCCTTTTGATAATTTTATATATTAAATAAAAAACGCATTATCTTTTAAATAAAACGTTAATTTAGACAATTTATCTATTTTTTCTTTTACTAGAAGAACTCTTACTTCCATCACACACCAATTTACAGACATTGAATATACTACTACTGAAGTAGAAAGGGGAATGTTTTTGAAAAAGATTATTTTTTCAGTAATCGCATTAATATTAATTATTGCGATTACCATTTTAAGTATTTATCAGACACAAAAGAAAGATAGTGGTTTAACTAAAGTAAAAGTGGCAGAGGTTACCCACTCTATGTTTTATACACCACAGTATTTAGCGCATAAACTGGGGTATTTTGAAGAAGAAGGATTAGATGTAGAAATTATTACGGTACCTGGTGCGGATAAAGTAACGGCGTCAGTATTATCTGGCGATGTTCAAATTGGATTTTGTGGTAGTGAATCTACAATCTATGTATATAATCAAGGAGAAAAAGATTATTTAGTTAACTTTGCTGGTTTAACAAAACGTGATGGTAGTTTTATTGTATCTCGTGAAAAAATAGAAGATTTTACTTTAGAAGATTTAAAAGGAAAACATGTGATAGGAGGACGTAAAGGTGGAATGCCGGTAATGATGTTTGAATGGGCATTAACACAAGCTGGTATTGATTCTAAAAAAGATGTAAATGTGGATACAAGTATTGAATTCGCATCTATGTCAGGTGCCTTCATTGGTGGTACAGGTGATTTTGTAAATCTATTTGAACCAAATGCCTTACAACTTGAACAAGAAGGATATGGATATGTAGTCGCATCATTAGGGGAACTAGGAGGCGTTGTTCCTTACACAGCTTATCATGCGAAAAAAAGCTACATTGAAGAAAATAGTGATGTTATTCAAGGATTTACAAATGCGATTAATAAAGCCTTAGAATATACAATGAATCACGAAGCGGAAGAAATTGCGAAAGATTTAGTAGATTACTTCCCAGATACTAGTCTAGATGATATCACAACAATTGTTCAACGTTATAAAGATAATGATTCTTGGTTCGATACTACAGAGATTAAAGAAAAAGATTTTAATCATATTCAAGAAATCATGGAAAATTCTGATGCCTTAGACAAACGAGCTCCATATGATAAATTAGTAGATAATAGTTTTGTAAAATAGATGAAACCAATTTTAAAAATTAAAAACTTAAAGAAAATTTATCATACAAAACATGGAGAAACTTTAGCAGTTAAAGATTTTTCATATGATTTAAATAAAGAGGATTTTGTTTCGATTGTGGGACCTAGTGGTTGTGGTAAGTCAACTATCTTATCTATACTTTGTGGTTTAGATCAAAAATCTGATGGAATTATCCAATACGATCCCAATATTCGTATTGGTTACATGTTACAACAAGATTGTTTGTTTGAATGGCTAACAATACTAGATAATTGTTTACTTGGTTTAAAGGTTGAACACCGCTTAAATGAAGAAAACAAAAAATATGTCATCGAACTATTAGAAAAATATGGCTTAAAGGATTTTATTCATAGTTATCCAGCTAATTTATCTGGAGGAATGAGACAAAGAGTTCTACGAATACTGTATACACACAAATAATTACTTACAAGTAGCTTATAACCCTTATAAATAAAGGAAAAGAGGTATATTATGTTATTAGATAAAAATTCACAAAAAGTTATAGACTTAATTAAAAAATATGATAATTTAAATGATATAGATAAAATTAGATTAGCAATTTATTTATTAGAAAATAAAAATTTTAGTGCAGATTTTAATGTAAGAGATATGATTATTTTATTAAAACAAATTTTAAGTATATTAGATCAAAGTTATACAAAAGTAATAACTAATTTTAGTAAATATAAACATTTATTATTCTTTTCAGCCAAGTATTTAGAACTAACTGAAAAAGAAAAAAATCATTTCTCTATTGAAATGATATTTAATATATATGAAAATGATTTTAAAGATAAAGTCATTAACAATGAAATTAATAATAATTTATTAGTATATGATTATTGTTATTCTCTAATTAATAATGAGTAGAAAAATACCTAGTAGGCATTTGCTTACTAGGTATTTTTTTGTTTTGGTGTTCTTTTTAACACTAACGTACGGTGTTGTTTTCTAACTTCGTTTCTATTATTTTCAAATATATCTATTAATGATTGTTCTGCAACAGAATCTTCTTGTGAATCTATAATTCCACAAAAACTATCATGTTCTGCTTTATCAAATGTTTTTATTTCAAATGAATCAGTTTCTGTTTCATAAGTTGTAATATATAAATCATTTTCTTCAACAAACACTTCTTCAAATTTCCCGTCTTTATGATAAAAGAATTTTCCGTCTATAACATATATTGGTTTTTTATCATAACTGCTATCTGGATTTCTATATATCATTGATATTTGAGAAGAAGATGGTAATTTTTTCAATAATTTTTCTTCATAATCATATATTAAGAGATTAGCTTTTGTCCTTAAAGTCATAATATCTTCAAAAAGATTTATTTCTTCAAATTTTTGTGAATTCATAAATTCTACATCACTATCACTATATTCCCAGTGGCTTTTTTTAGCTAGTTCAAAACCTGAATCCTTTTTTCCTAATGAGAAATAAACGATTTCATGATTATAGTTTTTATCATAAAGTTTCATATCAATCGTATCATATTCCATTGATATTATATCTTTACTACGGAAATTAACACCTTTCTTTCCGTTTTTTTGGACTTCATAGTATCCGTTACCAAAATAACTAACATTATCATAATTATCAACTATAACATCTTCATCGCTACGATAAGGTCTATTTAATCCTTGATACAATATACCATACGAATTATTTTGTTCAAAAATATATCCACGTTTTTGTGATGAAATAAGCTTACAATTTTTTATAAGTCTATCTAATTCATTTACAATTTTATAAATATCACATCTATCACCATAACAAAGAGCATACATACTATGGCCTAAATCTGTTATTTCATCATAGTCTGCCTCTACAAATACATTCTGTCTATTGCATTGTTTGAATAATCCAGTTTTTCCATCTTTTTTAGGATAAAATACATCATAACTATATTCTATGTCATCATAATTTGCTGGTAGTAATGATGTTTTTCCTGTAATTATCTCATTATTATTACGAATAGTTTCAGCTTCTACTAATCCTTTTAAATTATTTTTTGTAATAATAAAGTAAAACTTACCATAATAAGGATTATAATCGTTTTCACCTCTAAAACATAAATATTTAATATCATCACATTCTTCATTTAATAATAATTCCTGTGAGTTTGTATTATAAACATAAGTCCTATTACCTTTTTTACAATATACAATATATTTCTTGCTTTCATCCAATGTAATTTCATCAAATTCAAGACTCATTTTTTCATCTTTATCATCATCACAGATAAAATATTTTTGATTATTTTTAGTATAAACAACAATATTTGAAAGTTTTTCAATGTTATCAAACTCTATCTCTGTTATTAAACTAGGTGTTTTATCATAACAATTATTATGATAAATTCCTTTTTTTCCATTTATTGTTACAACTAAATACTTATCATTATATTGGCTATAAAGTAATTCAACATCATCTAAAGCCATATCAAATATATTAGTGTCTTTTCTACAAGCATATCCATCAAATAAATGTATTTTGCCGTCTATTGGAGATCTAACAGCACAAAGTTGATAGTTTTCGCCAAATGTTTTTACTACTTCCCAACCATCAACAAGCATTTTTTCTTTTTGAGCATCGTAAATTCTCACTGTCTTTTTTGACTCCCAATTATTTTCTTTACTTGATTCTTCTATTGTTTTTTCTTGATAATAAAACTCATTATTGCTATCATAAATAGTATAGTAATTATCCATTTCACCTATGATTTCATTAGTTTTTATATTTAATAATCCTGTTTTTCCTGTTACGGATTTTATATATCCAGTATTATTAATAAGAATATCAATTTCAAAACTATCTTTTTCTTTTACTACGATACTTGTTTTTTTCATTATTTTATCCTCCTTTTTACCAATGAAACTGGTATATTATTTTTTTCTGAATTCATTAACATTTTTTCATCAACATAAATTACTTTCCCACCATTAGGTTGTTCAAATAAACGACCACCAAATATAACCCAAACTGCATCAATCTTTTTACTTGGCATAGATGATGCACCATCAGTAAATATAATCTTATTATCTGCATTTTTAGAAAAAGCATTAACTGCTACATTAAAATCAGTTCCACCACGTCCTACAAATGTAAAATCGTCAACATCTTTTATATTTCTAATTTCATGAAATCCATAAAATTTTGTGTCAAAACAACCAACTTTGATTCTTGAATGATTCAAGATATTTTTACATTCTCTTAAAAAACTTCTTAATAATTCATCTTCTACAGATCCACTTGTATCTAAAACTATTTCTGTATCGTGAATTTTTAAATATGAACTTTCTTCTAAATTAGCTAAAACAACACCATCTTCTAAGTACGAATTTTGATATGACCAATCTAATTCAGTTATTTCTGTTGGTCTTTTTAAAATTAATGGCCAATTGATTAAAGGATATGAAGTTCCAATGTCATCAAATTTAATAGTTTCTTCTGATGTAGAATTACCAGCAGTATTTACTTTTTTTATTTGAACAGGTTTTTTCTGTTTTTTTATTTCTTCTAATGCTTTCTTCATTTTTTTAAGCATATCTTTTATTTCTTCTTTTTCTTTTGGTTTTAATGTTTCTTTTTCACCAAGTTTTTCAAATTCTTCTTGCATTTTTTTAATAGCTTCATCATTTTGTTTTTCAATATCTTCGTCCCAGAAAGTATGTGTATCATGACCAACATCATTTGAGTTAGATTGATTTTGATCGTTTTGTTGATTTTGTTTCTTTTTCTTGTTTTGTTTTTTTATTAATTTTTTATACATTTCTTCGGCATCATATTTAATAGCCCAAGGAATAT
>CALVJM010000049.1 GCA_944332155.1 uncultured Bacilli bacterium | reverse complement strand
GCATCCTTTAAACTTGGTTTTAACATAACTCACCTCTTTTTTATTTTATAATGTTTTTCTAATCTTTGATTATAAGTTTCTAAAGAATTTATGAATAATTTCACACTTGTTTTTACAATAGGTTCTGGAGTAAATGCAATTTGTTTAATTTCCACTGATAATTGTTTTATTTTCTGTTAGTTGTAGTTCTCATAATTGATTTTCTTTAATCATATCATACAATTTTCTATTCTTTTCTGTCATGATAATCCTCTTTCAGATTCCCCTTACAAATTCTTTTAGTTGTTGTAAATCTTGATTATCTGGATGAGTAAGAGCTTCTTCGAAGTTTTTAAGGCTCACCTTTAGTTTCTTATCATCTGGATGATCCTGAATCATCTTAATATAACGTTCTTTTACAGATAATGGCATTTTTCCCTGACAAAGAAAACAACCAAGATATTCATTATCTTCGGGAACCCAATGTTTAAATCGATTTTTAAGAGTTTCAAAATATTCTAAACTTCCACCAAAACCGCAAGTTCCGAATAAAACAATTTTCTTATGATGAATAGACTGTAAAAATTTTTTAATTCCTAACACGAGATCACCACGATTTGTCCAAGAACCTATAAAATAAATATCAACTTTTGGTAACTCATTAATATTGCAATCTCTGATTTGACCACAATATACAATATCTTGTGATGAAAACAGAGAAGCAATGGTTTTCCCTAGCAACTCTGTGTTTCCAGTAATACTATCATAAAGAACAATAACTCTCATAATTCCCCCTATACATAAAAATAGACATAACGTCTATTCTTAACACTATGATTTTCGACAAATTTTGCCATCAAATTATTTAAAATCCTCTTTTTCTTAAAAATGATGGAATATCTAACTCAGATTTTGAAGAAGGTTCTTCTTTTACTGCTTCTTTAGCTGGTGCTTGTTCACCACTTCTAGAATAAGAATGATACAATGGTTCACGATCATCTTCAAATCCTGTTGCAATAACAGTAACAATAATTTCATCATTTAAATTTTCGTTAATAACAGCACCAAAGATGGTATTAATATCAGTATTGGCACTTGCACGAATAACTTCAGCAGCTTCTTCTACTTCAAATAAAGTTAAGTTTGAACCACCAGTTACATTAATAATGGCATCTGTTGCACCACTAATACTAGTTTCAAGTAATGGACTAGATACAGCTTGTTCGGCAGCTTCTGCAGCACGATTATCACCAGTTCCCATACCAATTCCAATTAATGCATTACCACGTTTTTCCATAACTGCTTTGACATCTGCGAAGTCTAAGTTGATTAATCCAGCTACAGCAATCAAATCAGAAATAGATTGTACACCACGACGAAGTACGTTATCTACTTCTTTAAATGAATCTAGTAGTGGAGTTGTTTTATCAATTATTTCACGTAAACGATCATTTGGTATTACAATCAAAGTATCAACGTGTTTTTTTAATTCTTCTAATCCAGCAACCGCTTGATCCATACGTTTTTTACCTTCAAAAGAAAATGGTTTTGTGACAATTCCAACTGTTAAAGCTCCAAGTTCTTGAGCAATTCCAGCTACAATTGGTGCAGCCCCTGTTCCAGTTCCTCCACCCATTCCACAAGTGACAAAAACCATATCTGCACCATCTAAAGCTTTTTTAATTTCATCTTTTGACTCTTCAGCAGCTTCTTTTCCAATTTCTGGTTTTGAACCAGCACCACGACCACCAGTCAATTCTTTTCCAATTTGAATTTTAATTTCGGCTTTAGATGTATTTAATACTTGCAAATCTGTATTTGCAACAATAAAATCAACACCCTTTACTCCTGATTCTATCATTCGGTTAACTGCGTTATTACCACCGCCACCAACACCTATTACTTTTATTTTTGCAATTTGATCCATTTCTAATCCATACATAAAGTTATATCCTCCCTATTATTCACTGAAAAAATATCCAAAAATTTTACCAAGCATCGTATCATTTGAGATATTGATACTATTTTTTTTGCTAGACGATAAATCCATCGCATCATGGTTGCTTACCATAGAATAATTTTTATCTTTTAATTTTAACTTTCCTATAAAATAAACAATATTACCCACTGCAGATGAATACTTATTATTACGAATTCCTACTAACTTGATATTTCCAATGGTTGCTTTCCCGTGAAAGATTTCGTCCACGATATAACGGAAATGTAAGATATTAGTTGTTCCCCCCGTAATAATTATATAATCAACTGATTGACTATTTAATATATTAATCTCTTTTTTGGCTAATGTCAAGATTTCTTCTAAGCGTGACATCACAATTTCTGAAACTTCATATTGATTAATCTTCACTAAATCCTGTGTCTCTGTTTCAACTTCTATAAGTTCATTAGGATTAGCATGAGCTTTATGAGCTAAAGCAAACTGTTCTTTTACTTTTTGTGCTTTAAGTAAACTTAATTTATACATATAAGCAATATCATTATCAATATTTTTACCACCTATTTGTAAGATATTACTTGCGACTAAGATACCTTTTTTATAAATAGAAACAGTTGTTGTTTCAGCTCCAATATTAATAATAGCCCCTGTAGATTGATCAATTTTTTTATTCTTAAATGTATAAATGTCACCAATACTAGATGTTGAAATATCTACTACTTCAATACCCATATTTTCTAACAATCCTACAACAGAATAAATATTTTTCGAAGGAGTAGTTACCATAATCCCGCGTGTAGCTAAAGTTGTACCTGTTAAACCTTTAGGATCTTTAACAACTTTTCCATCTACGTTGAAGTCTAAAGGCATAACTGTAACCATTTCTTGCCCTTTTTTTAAATTAGCTAATACAGCTTTTTGTAAAACTTCTACCACTTCATCCCCACTAATCACATACTGTTCTCCATCTTCTTCTTGAGGAGGTAATGATATACTATTACCAACCGTATTATACATTGCAAAATAACTAGGTACAGAAGCCACAACACGATGAATGGAAATTCCTAACATAGCCTCTACTTCATCTAGTGCTTTTCGAACTGATGTGGAAGCTTCCTTAACATCAGTAATTAACCCTTTTTTTATTCCTTTTGATTTCACGGAAGAGGCAGCTAATAAATTTAACTTGTTATGATAAAGTTCACAAGTAACTACTTTAATGGTATCGGAACCAATATCAATACTAGTATAAATATTTTTCATTGCCTCACCTACAATCTACTAATAATTATACTATAATTTTCTAAAAAGGAAAAGAGAAACATCAAAAAAGTGGTGCGAAATCACCACTTTTTCCTATTCTATTTCCATTTTTTTCTAGAAAAACCAATTAACCTTCCATCACTTTAAAATATTCGCCAGAATCTAGATATAAAATTCCCTTCTTGTTTTCAAACTTACGAATAATTTTAATATAGTTATTAATATTCGTGAATTTATTAATTGATAAATAAACATAATTTCCATCACGCATTGACAATAAGAAACGTCCACTATCTACATCATTAGGATCATACTTAATACTAGAAATACGTTCAAATACATCCACATCTACTTCATTAAGGGCCTCTATTAACTGTTTATATAATTTATTAGGTGTATAATTAATTAACAATGGAACATTGTATTTTTCTTTGACCGTTTCTCCATCTGATAATACCGTCTCACTTTTCGATTGATTATAAAAGATAGGTTTATTTTCTTCTACAGTTATTGATATTCCACGAAATGAAGTACGATGTACTGTTGCATTTATAATTAAAGGATCGTCTTCTAATGTACGAGCAATACTTGATGTACTAAAAGTAAGTGTGGAGGGATAATTTCTTAAACCGGCTGCATCAATTATATATTGATCTTTTAAATAATCGTTACCATAAACATAAATATTAGTTAATGGTTTATTTAAAATAAAATAACAAAGATATCCAATCAATGACAAAAGAAGAACACAAATAAATATACGATCATAACGAATCTTTCGTTTAGTTTTAACATATCTTCTTTTTCTTTTCGCTATTTGTTTTTTCTTCTTTTGCATCGTATCACCTATTCTACAAATTCTTGTTCAATTTTTAATGTTATTCCTTTTTCTTCTTTTATTTTTTGTTGAATCTCTAAAATGAGTTTTTTAACGTCACTCCCTTTAGCGTGACCTTTATTAATAATAAAGTTAGCGTGCTTTTCACTTACATATGCATCACCAATATGTTTTCCTTTATACCCAATCTCTTCTATTAAGGACCAAGCTGACTTCCCTTCTGGATTACGGAAAACACTACCTGCAGATGGATATTCTAATGGCTGAGATTCCATACGTCGCTGACGACGATTACTAATCAATTCTGTAATTTCATCAATATTTCCTGGTCTTAAAATAATTTTTGCTTCTAAACAAATATATCCGGGATTTTTTTGTAAAAAAGAACTACGGTAATGAAAATCCAATTCATAATTATACATCGTTTTAACTTCTAAATCTGGTGTTAGTACACGTATACTACGAACTACATATCCCATATCACTATTATAAGCTCCTGCATTCATAAAAATCGCTCCACCAATACTTCCAGGAATACCTGATGCGAATTCTAATCCTGATAAACCTAAACGTGCCGTTTTTAAAGATAATTTCATTAAAGAATAACCGGCACCAACAGTAATTTCACGATCTCTTATGGTTAATCCATCTAAATTATCTAAACGAATCAATATACCTTCATACATTCCATCATCAAATATAAGATTAGAACCAAACCCAATAACTTTAAATTTGATATGTTTATCTTTAAGAAGACGTAATAATTGTTGTAAATCAGAAACCGTATATGGCGACACTAGTGCCCACGCATGCCCACCTACTTTATATGTAGTATATTTTTTTATATCTACATTAGGAATGACATCTCCAATATGTAACTGCTCTATTTCTTTTACTATATCCATATTAATCTCCTGTAATCTCTTTTAGAATTTCATAAATCTTTTCTGCACTGTCTTTAATATACAGACTCTCTAGTCCCTTTTTAATCTCTTCACGTTTTTTATTATCACGCATTAATATATCAATTTGACGTACTAACGTATCTCCTTGCAAATCTTTTTCTTCTAATAAAACAGCTGCATTACGTTTAATTAAATCCATCGCATTTTTATATTGATGATTATTAGTTACATATGGACTTGGTATTAAAATAGAAGGAACTTTTAAAGCAATAATTTCACTTAAAGTAGAAGCTCCAGCTCGGGAAACCATAATGTCTGTTTTTTTCATTAAACGAGTTAAACCATCAATATATGGTACCACATGAACATTCTTTGGAAATGACTGTTTAGAAATTTCTTCGTAATTTTTTTTCCCTGTTACAAACATAACCTCATAATCTTTACCGCGAAACAAATTCATCGTATGTACTAAATATTCATTGACTTTTTCAGAACCTAATGAACCCATGACAATCAACACTAATTTTTTATGTTCGTCTAATCCTAGGTCTTTTTTATTAATAGGACTCACTTTTAAAGCATCTTCACCACAAGGATTTCCCGTAAAAATGGTTTTATCTTTAGGAAAATCGTTTTTACTAGCTGGTAAAGAAATACCTATTTTAGTTACTTTGGAACTTAAAAATAAATTACATTTACCTGGCACACTATTTTGTTCATGAATAAAGGTGGGATAGCCTAATTTACTTGCCGCATAAATAACGGGCCCAGTTACATATCCTCCAACCCCAATCACAACATCTGGGTTAA
Source organism: uncultured Bacilli bacterium (assembly GCA_944332155.1). Classification (GTDB taxonomy): domain Bacteria; phylum Bacillota_I; class Bacilli_A; order RF39; family UBA660; genus Pelethosoma. The sequence continues at coordinate 3,586 of CALVJM010000049.1, read as the reverse complement.
ATTCTTTAATCCATTTTTTACACTTCTTATAACTTTTACATAAAGCAGAAGCTGTTTTGAAATTTTTTAATAAGTGTTTTCGATTCAAACCATAAATTTCAATACTTTTAAATGGTATCCCACGTTCAGGAATAATATCTTTTTCCATACGATTATGAGTACCAATATATAAAAACTCACTATTGGGTTCTTTTTCCTTTATTTTATTAATAATAGCTAAAGCAGGATAAATATGACCACCCGTACCTCCAGCACTAATAACAACCTTCATAAAAGCCACCTCTATTATATTTTATTCAAACAGCCACTATTCATGACTGTGTTCTCTTATATATTATACAATAAAATAAACAAAAAAAGAAGTGTTTCTTCTTTCTGTATTTTAACTACCAGGACATTTTTCAACTGTTATTTGTTTTTTATTTGGCGCTTTAGAAGCACAATATACACCATTATCAATAGTTAACGTGGTTTTTTCATTTTCATCATAGGTAATAGTTCCGTTACTACCACTAATATCCCCTGTAAACTCAATATCTGGATCTACAACTCCATCTACAATCACATACTCTGATGTCATAGCCCTTGATGAAGTATGATCCTCCTCTACTGCACGTAATAATCCATACATAGAATTACGATAGTTATTTAATTTCACATTATTAATGACATTCATAATAATAGGAGTAGAAATTAAAGCTGCAATAGCTAAAATAACAATAACCGCAATCAACTCAACCAAAGTAAACCCTTTTTTCATATCATCCCTCTTTTACTATCATAAGTATATCAAAATTTTATATGATATTCAATGATTTAAGAATAAGAACTAGGTTGTTCAGAATTGTAATTTAAAGATTCCTTATCCTCATGATCTAATTCAATCACTATGAGGTTACTGCCAAATAAACATAAGATAACTAATAATATTAAAAACTTTTTTAATTTTCCCATATTTCCTCCTTGCATTCGATCTATTTTTTAATTCTTCACAAACACTAATGGATTAAAAGTGGCGGGAATTTCATTATAACATAAGTTTATATATTGCATACAAATTTTTTTCTTATTAATGTCTAATAATGTAAAAAAAAGAAAACTTTTTTGTTTTCTTAAATATATTTTTTAAATTTCTTAAACTCTTCATTATCATCCATTTTGGTCTTAGATAAAGATTCAAATAATTTTTTCTGCTCTTTAGATAATTTTTTTGGTATTACAACATTTAATACCACATACATATCACCAGTTCCATAACCATTGATATCTTTAATTCCTTTACCTTTTAAACGATGTTTATCATTTGGATTACTTCCTGCTGGAATTGTTAACGTTACATTTCCATAAAGCGTTGGTATTTCTTTTTTACATCCTAATACAGCTTCGGTAATAGTAATTGGTACACGTAAATAAATATCATTATCATTACGTGTATATAATGGGTGATCACTCACATTAAATTCTAAATATAAATCACCATTAGGTCCACCATTACGTCCAGCTTCACCTTTTCCTCCCAAACGAAGTTGATGACCATTATCTACTCCTGCTGGAATTTTAACTTCTAAAGTTTTATTAACACGCACACGTCCACTTCCGTGACAATGTTTACATTCTTTATCATAGCTAACACCTTTACCATGACAAGATGGACAACTAGTACGACTCATAAAAGAGCCAAACATCGTACGCTGTTCCTCAGTAACATAGCCACTTCCATGACAACGAGAACACGTTTTTTCACCCAATCCACCTTTACCATGACAAACATCACAGTCTTCAGTGGTATCTACTTTAATCTTTTTCTTAGTACCAAATACAGCTTCTTCAAATGTTAACTGTACTTCCATCACAGAGTCACGACCACGAGTGGCACGATTTCCACTTTGTCTAGACCCGCCAAAGCCGAAACCACTTCCGAATAAGTCCCCAAAAATATCAGAAAAATCAAATCCCGAAAAGTCAAATCCGCTTGCTCCTCCAGCACCATTACCACTGAAGGCAGCATGACCAAATTGATCATATTGACGACGTTTATCTTCATCAGATAATACCGCATAAGCTTCTTGTGCTTCCTTAAATTTTTCAGCCGCATTTTCTTCTTTCGAAACATCTGGGTGGTATTTCTTAGCTAATTTTCGAAAAGCACTTTTTATTTCTGCTTGACTGGCATTCTTACTAACACCTAAGACTTCATAGTAATCACGCTTTTCCATATTTTACCTCCTTACTTCAATAATTCTTCTAATTCACAAACTTTCTGTTCAAAGAAAACAAGAGCATCTTCTACAGGCTTTCCACTTTCCATATCTAATCCAGCTTTCTTCAAAATATCAAAAGGATCTGCAGAAGAACCACTTGATAAGAAAGTAAGATAATCTTCTAAAGCATGTTCTTCTCCTTTTAAAATACGAGTAGCAAACGCTAAAGCTGCAGAAAGTCCTGTCGCATATTTATAAACATAAAATGGTGTATAAAAGTGAGGTATACGTTCCCATTCATAACGAATTAAAGAATCACTAACAACATTTTTACCATGATACAGCTGATTTAGTTCATAATAAGTATCACTTAATACTTGTTCTGTAATAGGTTTACCAGCTAAATCTAAATCATGAATCTTCTTTTCAAATTCCGCAAACATCATTTGGCGATATATTGTCGTACGACACATATTTAATAAATCTGTAATATAAGTCATTTTTTCTTCTTTTGTTGCAGCGTGTTTTGTTAAATAATCATTCAACAATACCTCATTTACCGTCGATGCGATTTCGGCTAAAACAATAGGATAATCATGGTAAATATAAGGTTGATATTTGCGAGAATAGAACGTGTGCATCGCATGTCCTAATTCATGTCCCATCGTAGAAACACTATCTAAATCACCTGTATAATTAAGTAACACATAAGGGGTACTATCATAACAAGACCATTGATAAGCTCCACTACGTTTCCCAACATTAGGATATTTATCAATCCAACGATTCATAAAGCCCTGAGATAAATCTTTTAAATATTGTTCCCCTAATGGTTTCAAAGCTTCCATTAACAATTCTTTTCCCTCTTCAAAAGAATACTTCTTCTCTTTATCTGGAGATAAATCAACATGTAAATCATACATGTGTAATTCATCTACACCTAGATTTTTACGACGAATTTCTAAATAACGATATAAAGGTTCTAAATGATTGTGCACGATTTGGATAATCTTATGATAGAAAGAGACAGGAATATTATCACTAGCTAAACTAGCCTCTAATAAACTATCATATTTACGAATTTTTGCAAGCGTATTTCCTTCTTTTACTTCACCTTTATATAACATTGAAACAGTATTTTTGTGTTTTTGCCAAAATTTATGTAGCGTTTGAAAAACTTCTTCACGAACACGGCGATCTTTACTACCCATAAAATACGTATAATTCGCATTAGTTAAAATAACCTCTTTACCCTCTTCATCATGAATAGTTCCGTAATCGATGTCTGCATTATTTAACTTAGAAAACGCAGCTTTATTATTACCTAATATTCCATTTAATTTTCCTAATAACGCTTCTTCTTCATCGCTTAGAATATGAGCTTG
>CALVJM010000048.1 GCA_944332155.1 uncultured Bacilli bacterium | reverse complement strand
TTTATATATATTATATCAAAACAAAAAGACTACTGATATAGTTTACAATAATCTTTGTATACTTTTTCAGCAGTCTCTATACATGATACCTCTTTTTTAATACTTTAGTCATTAATTCATTAGCAGAATTACATGAAATTGCTCGTTCATCAGTAAATGGAATACTACTAAAGTTATGAACTTGAACAACTGGGATACCACTATTAATAGCGGCATCAATTCCTCTTTTTGAATCTTCAACCGCCAAACAACTAAGAGGAGCTACATTTAATTGATGAATAGCTTCATTATAAGCATCTGGCGCAGGTTTTAGATGGTTAACATCTTCTCGAGCAATAATCACATCAAACAGATCATCTATCTTTAACATATTTATCAATATTTCCAAATAATAGTGTCTACAAGTAGTTACAAGTGCTAGTGATAAACCAGTGTCTTTTAATTTCCATAAAAGCTTAAAATTTTCTTGAGCAATTGGTTCCATTATTATTTTTTTAAATTCACTTTCATAATTTTGATATACTAATTCCATAATTTCTTGATCTGAAATACTTAATAATATTTCATACTTATCTCTCAACATTTTTAATAACATCGCATTTTGTTCTAATTCATATCGCTTATAATCTTCATTTGTAACTACAATATGAAAATAATCATATAAAACAGATTTAAAACTTTCACAAAACGCTTTTTCACTATTAATTAAAGTTCCATCCAAATCAAACAATATCGCTTTAATATCCATTAAAATATTCCAATTATTTTGATTCATTAATTAAAATTAATAAAAGACTATTATTTTCTTTAAAATTTGTATGATTGATTAAAGCTGTATGTTCTAGAGAAACTTTATTCTTCTTTAGGGTAGTTAATAAAGAATCGTTATTGGAAATATACAATATATTATTTACTGTTAATCCCATTTTATTGAAAAAACATTTTACAAACTCGGAATTTGCTTTGGTTACAAATAATTTTTCATAAGAAATTTGTTTCAATAATTCCATTGTTACTAATAATTCATTACTTGTGAAAATTAAATTATCCAAATAATCAATAATCAATTTATCAAGTTTTATATTCAATTGTTTATTATTTTTATATTCACCCCAAGTGATATGACTTCCTAATATCTTTGACATTTGATCTTTGTATTTTTTATAAAAATCTTTTTCATATTTCAATAGTTCTCCATCTAAATTGATACATAGATAATTAATATCATTTTCCTTTGTTATTTTAGTTAACTTATGTTTTGCCACAATATCACGATAAGGTTCTGTTGCTTCTTTCAAATTTAAACTATTAAATTTTAACACAAAGTTTTCTAACTCTTTCTTTACTTCTTTTTTGCTTACTTTATTTTGATCAGCTAAAATTTCAAATTCGACAAATCCACCTATTTCCGGCAAAGTATCAATCATAATACTATACTGGTAACCATTGTCTTCAAGACTATAAGTAATTCGTTTTTTTTCTACTTCAACATAGCTATAATATCCTAAAGCAGAAAATAAATTAATATAATTTTCATAGTCTTCTATGCTCGCATTGATATTATTTTCTAACTTACAATATTGTCCTAATAAAGAATCAGATTTTCCTTTATACGTGATTTCCATATACTCGTTATTCTTTTTTCGAATACGCAAACATGTTCTATTTTTTATAAATTTGCTATATATATCTGTAAAGTACTCATCTGTTTCCAATGTTTCTTTCGTCTTTTTAAATCCAAGTGCTGTGGCTAAAGCAATTAATTTTTCTGGTTCCATACAATAATATTTTTCTTCTGTTTCAATTTTCATAACTACTCTCCTTCTTTTTTTATTTTCGCAATTTTATAAGTTCCTAAAATATTAGTGAATGTATAGTATTCGATACAATTTTTTTTAAATTTATTGTTAATTAAACTGGTAAACTGTTCTTCGTTCAAATAACAACTACCAACATCTTTTAGAAATTTGGTATACAAATATTTATTTAGAAATCGTGGTAATCCTTTATACTCTTTTGGATTCATGATTTCTACAATAATAATTGTATTGGAAATGGTATCTAAAAAATCTAACATATTATTAATGTTTGTAATATTATTCATATGGTGTAACGTGTTTTTACAAAAACTAACATCATAACTTCCTTTTTTTATTCTATTTAATTCAACGTCATCATTCGTATAAATAATATTTTTTCGTCGATCTAAATTTAAATAATTTAAACAAATATCATTTCCAACAATGGTTTTGTATTTCTTTTTTGCAGCAATCACAAAAATATCAGAACTATCTCCACAAGAAACGTCAATTACAGAATTCCCGATAGGTAACAGCTGGTATAACAAATCATGAAATTCCTGTTTGCGACGACGCTCTTTTGTAAAAATATATCGTTTTAAAATTCTTTCGTGAAAACGATAACGATTAATATATTTTTGTGACATACTTATTTCTTTTTTTACATTTGCCGATACAAACAATGTAGAATAATTATTTTTATGATACGAAATTAATGATTGATATTTTTCTGTAATTTCAGATGAATTAATTTTATCATCAACATTTGTAGAGATTTCTGTTTTTAATGCAATTACTAATGTCTTGTCACAATAACAAACAGGGTAAAAATTGGTTATTTCCAAATGATAGTGTTCATTTAACTCTTTTATTTTATCTAAAATATCCACTTTTGCATTTTCTTTAGTGATTGAATGATCTAAATAATAATAATTATATTTTTCATCATAAATTAGAAACATAATTTTAGAATCGGTCAATTTTAAATGCAACGTTTTTAAATTATACTTGTCTTTATAAAATCTATAAGTATTATATTTCATTATTAATTTCTTCCTTTATAAATAATTTTGCTGCTTTGGTTAAATATGAATTTATATAAACCAAGTTAATTTCCATTTTGGGAAGTTCCTCTTTTAATTTAATTCTCTCTAAAATATTTGAATCAATCAAGTACTGTATGGCAGATTCCACTACATAGCCAACACCTAGATTTCTTCGAGTAGCTTCAATAATTAGTTCCTCAGTCTCAAACTCCAAGATTGGATTTAATATCACTCCACTTCCTTCACAACATTTATTTAAATTTTTGCGAAGAGAACTACGCGATGCAGGTAAAATAAGACTTTCTCTTTTTAATGACTGAAGACTTTTAATATTATGAGTATTATAAACTGATTTCACAAAGCATGTATTTAAAGAACAAATAGGTTCAATCTTAACATTATTATAAACAGTATCGATAGGTGAAGAATCTACTACAAAATCAATTTTACGTTCCTCTAAACGTTCAATTAATAAGTTTGTTGACATATCAACAAGTTCAATGATCATTTTTGGATGATTTGTTCTAAAGCTTGCGATTTTATCCATCAAATAATTTCTCACGATATGAGACTGAACACCTATCACAATTTTCCCCTCTTCTATGTCATTCATGGATATCAATGCACGTTCACAAGACAATAGCAAATCCTTTGTTTTTTGCAAGTATCTATATAAAGTTTCACCAGATGGCGTTAATGTAATTCCTTTATTTGCACGATAAAATAATTGAATTCCTAAGTCCTCTTCTAACTTTGACATACTCTTGCTTATGGCTGGTTGTGATATGAATAATTTATTAGAAGCATCCAAGAAACTTTTCGAATTGGCAACTTCTAAAAATATTTTTAAAGAATTCAAATTAATATTATTCATAGGCATCACCTTACGGTTATTATATTAACTGTTTGTTATAAAGTCAAGTTAATTTTATTTATATTTGATATAACAAAAAGTTATATTTTAAAAATTAATTCGAATTTACTATATGCATACTATTTATTTTACTTTGTATTATCACTCTGAAAACACAGTATATTTAAAGTTTTAATCTACTATCATAATATATAAAAACTGTTTGGATTTCAAACAGTTCTAACATACCATCTTATTTTCTATGATTTAATTTCTTTAAAACGTTTTATTGTTTATCTTTTTTACAACAAACTAACACACCATCTTGATTTTTTCCAAATTTTTTCCAAGTATCTTTTTGAACAATTTCGAATCCGCATGATTGAAACAAAGATAAAGTATGACCGCGATTTGTTTCAAAACCATCATATAAAGCCTCTATTCCATGAGAGAAAGCATATTCTTTTAACAATTCCAATCCCTTTTTTGCATATCCTTTCCCTCTATGGCAAACCTCAATTACAATTCCACACTCATATCTTTGATCTTCTACATTATAGTTATAATCCACATATCCAACATATTGATTAAGATCAAGATCTTTAAGATAAGCAAAAAACAATTTTTCTGTTCTCTTTTCTTCTTTTTTGCTTCCCAGTTTTCTTCAGGAAAGTCAATACAGCCTGTATTGTAATGATATCCTTGATAGGTCACTTCATAACCAGCATTATAATTCATCGTTTCTGGATCACTTAATAATTTTTGTTCATAATTATATTCTTCTATTGTTGGTTCTACTAATAATAAATTCATGATTTGTATTCTCCTTGAATCGTTTCCACTTCAATCCCTACTACTCCATACTTTTTTATTTTAGCTTTAGGGTAATATTGTTCCATATCCTCAGGATGAGCCTCTTCACCATCTTCATACCCTAATACTTTAGGATCAAAGTTTTGATATAGTTCTTGAAAACTGGGATAAATATAGAGATTCTTTACTTTTGTTAATAAAGTTTCTCCGGATTCCATATTTGTAAAAGAAATCTCATCTCCCACTTGAACTAATTTTCTTTTTTCATCATATAAACGCATTTCAATCGTTTTTTGTCCTTTCTTAATCATTTGAAACGGATCATTCTGTAATTTCATTTGATGAATCATCTATAACACTTCCTTTCTTAACTAGTTCATAAGCTTTTTTTACATCTATTTCATTCGTAATCGGAATACCTAAAGATTTGATTTCCTCAAGCATTTCTTTTTTTACCTTTAAGATATCACCTTTCTCTTTACCTTGAAAATCGTGCACATTTTCATATTCCAATAATAACCCCAAGCCCTCTACTTCTTGAAAAGCAAATTCTCTTTTATCATCAGAAAAAAACCACACATCATAAGCTACTGTTACAAGAGAATGAAATCCTAAAGCAAAAAATAATTGTTTAGCTTTTTCTAAATCGTCACAATTTACATTTATCTTTTCTTCCGAAAGAACGGTTTCATGATCATAAGTTTTCTTTTTATACGTAATCTTTTTAAATTCTTCCTTTTCATTGACATTCAAATATCTAAGCAAAACACAAGTAGATAAAAGCTCTGTAATAGAATACTTATCAAGTGTATGTTGGGTTAAATATTCATCCTCAACACGACTTTTTCGAATCAATTTAAATCCTTGTTTTTGTAATAAAGATATCGCTTCCTTTAAAGGACATTGAACTCTAGTCGTAATTTCAATTTGTTTCATAGAATCACCTACTTCAATAATTTCATTATACCAAAAAAAGAAGATTTTGTTCTTCTTTCTTACTTCTTTAGTCTCTTTTTATGATTTTGTTCTCGTAATTGACGAACATATTCTTGATGTAGTCTTTGTTTAAAAGGAAAATAAACTATATCATATAGATTAATTAAATCATATACATCGTCATATTTTCTATCTAATTCATTAAGATTATTTTTTATCTTTTCTAAATTAATTAATGTAATCTGCGATGGAAGTTGTTCCAATAATAACATTGTATCTTGAATCAAATTTTTATCTTCTAAATACTTTTGATTGTTTAAAATATTTTTTAATGAATTCAATATTTGTTCAAGAATCTCTCTTTCTTTCATAAAACGACTCCTTTATGTTTATCAAACATCGAAAATATAGAATTTCTTTTTATATACTTGTTGCATAAATCACTAATCAAATTTCAACTCTTTATAATCGGTAGAATATTTATTCATTAAGTTTACAAAATCAGAATAAACAATCGAAATCGTTGTGGTATTATCCATGGGATGCATCAGTAATCGTTTACCGACTAAATCAGAATCGACAAGAATGATAATCGAATGAGATGGATTCATTAAAAATGCTAGTGGTGTGACCATTCCACGTTCTAACTTCGTTTGATTAAAAAGTTCTTTCTCACTCGCAAGCTTTATCTTTGCTACATTTAATTTTTTAGCAAGCTCTTTAAAATCAGCTTTTTCTTCTTCCGGTAATACATAGATATAATAGCGATGGAGAGAATCCTTTAAAAATAAATTCTTGCATCCTACGCCATTCATTGGAGGAACTTTTTGTTTCGCTTCTATTACTGTTCGTACTGGTGGATGATCTTTTCTTTCATAATCGATATGATTTTCTTCTAATATCTTATAAACTTGTTCTTTCATGTTTCTTTACTTCTCTTTCTATCCATCTCATAATTAATTGCGCAATAAATTCTTGTTCGTGAGGAGTTAATTTCCTTCCTTGGGGGATGTGGTGCCACTTATAAATACATCCTCGACAACACGTTGCGGTCGCATGTTGAGCAATAAATATTGGATGTCCTCGCATGGGAGTTTGTTTACCATCGTTTTTTGGAAAACTATCTGCTAAACGAGTGCGAATAAAATCTTGGGCATGTCTATAAATCGTATCCATTCCCTTTTCTTTCACGTATACTAAATCTTTTTCTTTTAATCCAAAACGACTACGAAAATTTGATTTTGATAAAGCTTCTAATTTACGATCAATCGTGTCCATCTTATCCCTCTTTTAAATATTCATTTTAATACTAACATAAAAATACAATTCTTTCAAATAAGATATATTATTTTACGTATAAACAAAAAGAATTCTCGCAAACTACAAAGGGAATGGTGATTTTCTATGCGTAAAACTTATTTTTATCACGCACTCATGTTTTTAAGCATTTTCTTTTTTGCTTTTGTATTAATTAATATTTTAGAATGGAAAAAAGATCAAAATAAAAGTATTCAAATCGAACAAGTGTTACAAAAAGAAAGAAAGCAAAAAACAAGCACCAAAAAAACAACGTCTATAGTAAATCCACCTCGTGATAAACAAGATTCAACATGGAATTATGAAAACACACCATTTATTGAAGTCGACTTCTCTTCTCTACAAAATAGAAATAAAAATATCATTGGATGGTTAGAAGTTACCGATACCAAAGTAGATTATCCCGTCGTTCAAACAAACAACAATGATTATTATCTTACCCATTCCTTTGATCATACATCCAATTCTTCAGGATGGATTTATGGTGATTATCGTAATGACTTTAATCTCTTAAATCAAAATAATATTATTTATGGTCATGGAAGATTAGATGGGACAAAGTTTGGAAGTTTACGTGAATTATTAAACGAAGATTGGTTTAAAGAACCATCACATCACATCATTCAATTATCAACACTTACTTATAATAGTATTTGGCAAATCGTTAGTGTCTATACCATTCCAAAAGAGAGTTATTATTTAACGACACACTTTAATTCGAAAACCTTTGAATCTTTTCTAGATACAATTCAAACTCGTAGTAAAATTATTTTCCCAACCAGTCTAAATACGAAAGATAAAATACTTACTTTATCGACTTGTCAAAATGATTATGGAGAACGTCTTGTTGTGCATGCAAAACTGATAAAAAAAGAAACCAGAGATTAACCAGTTTCTTTATTTTTCACGAATCACTTTTTTAGAAGCAAATAAGAATGTACAAATACTAATGATTCCTAAAATGATATAACTGATAATAGAATCACTAGTTTCTGGGTTTTCAGCTGGTGTGAATAACGTTTCCATTTCTTGAATCGTTAATTCTTCTAATGGTTGTAACTCTTGTTTTACACCGTTCACTTCTAGAATCGATCCTGTAGAGTCTTTTGGTACCCATAATGTTGGTTTATCTGGTGTTTCCGTTGTATTCACTAACTTTGTATCATCTGTCAAAATAATATGAGCAACACTATCGACACCGCTACCTTGACCAAGCTCAATTCCACCAAAACCATTACCAGATACATCAATTGTTCCTTCTAGTTTTACTTTAGCACCATTAATTAAAAGTCCACCATTTCCTCCTGTTAATTTAATATTACGAATGGTAGCTTCTGTTTTATATACTTGTAATACATAAATTCCACCCCAAACAGTATTATCAGAACTTTGTGATGAACCAAATTTTCCTACATATTTCATGGTATGTCCTCTTCCATCAATCGTAACCGGACGCATAATATTTATTTTTTCTGTAGTCTCAATATCTTTTCCTAGTACAATGGTTGTAATAGTATCATCAGCTAGAGCTTCTTTAAATTCAGCTTGACTATTTACAGTTTTACTCTTTTCGGCGGCGTGTACTTGTAACATAGGAATCATGGCTATCATACATAAAGATAAGGTTAAAATTTGCGTTACTTTTTTTAACATTTTGGTTTTCCTCCTTTCTATTTATATTTTGGTTTCTATATCGCAAATTATACGAAAATATTGTTCTGTTTTGTCGAATTTTTTTATCATTTGGCAAATTTTAGGTATAAAAAAGGAATTTTTTGACATACTAAATATTGGCATAAAAAAAGAGACTAACGCTTTTCTATTATTTAAAGTCGACTAATTAGAACAAATCCCAATAGTGCGATAACAATAGTTATTTATGAATTTTCGTAAACTCTATTAATCAAATACATATATTACTGACTTCATATCTAAATTATAAATTATTTCAAATACTTTCCAATAATAATGTCTTTGTCTTTAGAATTTATTTTTACTTCTGCACCAATTGGTATAATGCTATTACCATGCATATGTCCAAAATCATTAGTTTTAACTATTGGGATTTCTGTATTTATTTTTCTCAATTCTTCTACAATATTATGCTTATCTTTTTCTACGAATTGTAATTGATATATATATCCAAATACAATAGCTTTATTTAAAATGCCAATTTGATTATATTGCTCTAGCATTGTATTCCATTGTATAATATCAGAACTATATCCTTCTAAAAATTGTATTGTATTTTTTAAGTCTGGCATATAAGGTGTTCCTAATAATTTTAATAAACATCTTACATTGGTACCATATAATTTTCCAATAATTTCTTCGTTTTTAAAATCAAAAAACTCTCTATTATCATATGAAATAATTGTTTTATTTCCTTCAAATAATTTATCAATAATTTCATTTTTATCGTAATCAGTAACACTATCCTTTCCAAACCATATATAATCTTGACAATGGAAAGTAATCAACCCAGTCATTTTATTAATTGCACATAATAAAACTGTAATATCACTCATACCTAAAAAAATTTTAGGATTATTCTTTATAATTTCAAAATCTATATATGGTAATATCCCATTTACCATATCTCCACCCTTAACAGTAAATATGGCCTTTACATCTTTATCACTAAACATATTATTTAAATCTTCAGCTCTTTGCATTGGTGTTCCAGCACAATAATCATCATCAGAAAATAAATATTTTCCCAGACTGTTGACAAAGTGAAATTTTGTTAATAGTCTTTTAATTTTATAAAATTTATAGTATAATTAATATGTAAGGA
>CALVJM010000047.1 GCA_944332155.1 uncultured Bacilli bacterium | reverse complement strand
TTCAATACAACTTAAATTAGTTTTATCAGTTCTTCTTATACTACCATTAATAAATGTTGGAGTAGTATTACAAAAATCACAGATGATTTCTAATCTTTTTCTTAAAGACTCCTCCATATCAATTTCTTGTTTAATTACATTAAATACATACACGCACTTTTACGAAGAAAAATTAAACGATATTCCCAACTTAATTAATAAAATATGTACCTAATTTGTACCTAAATTATATTTTAATTTTAAAAACCCTTGAATTTCAAGGGTTTATTTTCATATGGTGGAGCTGAGCAGAATTGAACTGCTGTCCAATAATATCACAATATTAACTTCTACAAGTTTAGTTCATTCATCTTATTCCTTATTCATAAAAGGAATGAACAACCTATGAATAAGTGAGCTTGTTACATTCATTTTATTCCCCAAGCAAGAATAAAATATATCCCATTCAATCGAACCCTTATCTATCTACATGGGAGATAAATAGTAAGAGCCGTATTTGCCGTTTCTAATTAGGCATAAGTTGGAGCGAAAGCTCCGAATACGTTACTTAATTTATTTTTTCCAGTTATTTTCTGTTTATACGTAACGTGTACCTCCGACTTGCCATTATGACCAAAACATTACTGTCGAAACCGTGACAGCCCCGTTAGAAAGATTATAACAAATAATCTTTTCTTTTTCAATATTTTTTTATCGCTTCATGGCTTTTCTTGCTTCGCGTTCCATATCACGTCTTTTTATTGTTTCTCTTTTATCATAATCTTTTTTACCTTTAGCAAGACCTAATAATACTTTTACATATTGATTTTTAAAATATACTTTTAAAGGTACTAAAGTATAACCTTCTAAACGAATTTTATTATTAAGTTTTAATATTTCTTTATGATGTAGTAATAATTTTCTAGTTCTAGTTTCTTCATGGTTAAAAATATTACCCTCTTTATAATGACTGATATGCATATTTAATAAAAATACTTCATTATTACGAATAATCGCATAACTATCTTTTAGTTGTGCTGAACCATTACGAATCGATTTTACTTCGGTACCTTTAAGTACAATACCGGCTTCAATAGTTTGTTCTATAAAATAATCATGTTTTGCTTTTCTATTAATAATTTCCATAATATTCCTTTCTTAATACCTTTGGTTTGGCCATTACTCCGTAAACTGTATTATATCTTTTTGAAATAGAAGTTATTTTAACAGATAATTCATCCATTAATGAGTAAACTCCACGATGACATTGGTAAGAAATGTTGTTTTTACTTGGAATATAACCCCCAATTGTATTACTTGGTATAAAAATATAATATAAATCTCCCACAGAAATAGTTACACCAGAATCTTCAATTTTGATAATACGCCCTTTTACTGTTTCACTTATAAATTGTTCAATATATTTTCTCATAGCTTGTCGTTCAACAAAACGTTCAACTCCTAAAGCTCGCATTTCAGCATTAGAAGATACAGATGCAATATATGGTAATTTATTTTCTAATGATCGTTTATACTTTTCTCCATCATAATCTTGTTGATAAATATCTCCAAATACATAATCTTTAATTAATCGATGAATACATAAATCTGGGTAACGACGAATTGGTGACGTAAAATGTGAATAGAAGTATTCTCCTCCAATGGCTAACCCGTAATGTCCCATCGGAAATGAATAATATTCTGCTTTGTGCATAGCTCTTAGTAATACTTCTTCAATAATTGGATAGTAAGGAGTATTTTTACAAAAATCTAAAGTTTGTTGAAATAACTTAGGATTAGTGGAACACTCTTCTAAAGAATAAGGAAGAGAAATACCTAAATCACGAATAAATTTAGAAGCAGCAACCAGTTTAGAAACATCTGGTGGACGATGACCACGATATAAAAATGGTATATTTTTTTCCGTAGCTAGTGTAGATACTCTTTTATTTGCTTCAATCATGAATTCTTCAATCATATTTTCTGCGATTCCACGATTTCTGAAAATAATATCTAAAGTTTTTTCTTCATTAACACAAAATTGAGGTTCGTTTTGTTCGAATGAAATACTTCCTAAAACTTCACGTTGTTTATGTAATTTTTGGGCTAATTGTTTCATATGTTCTAAGGTTTTAACAAATGGTTGATAATCTTCCAAATAATAGTTTTCTAAAACACGATTTACTTTAGCATACGTCATACGCTTTTTAGAATGAATAACCGATGGAGCTATATAAGAGTTTTGATAGTTTCCTTCTTGATCATATTCCATAAATATAGAAAGAGTTAAGCGATCTTCGCCTTCTTTTAAAGAACATATTCCATTCGATAGTGTAAAAGGTAACATAGGAATTACACGATTTAGAAAATAAATACTGGTTCCTCTTTTTAATGCCTCTTGATCAATCGCACTACCTTCTTGTACATAATGACTAACATCGGCAATATGGACTCCTAAAAGATAATGATTATTATCTAATATCTTACAAGAGACAGCATCATCAAAATCTTTAGTACTATCACCATCAATGGTAAAAATTTCCTCATCACGTAAATCCATTCTTCCAATTAAGTCCTCCGATGAAATTTGTCTTGGCAGTTTTTTTGCCTCTATTAATACTTCTTGAGAGAAATGATAAGGAATTCGCTCTCTTTCTAATTTACTAACTAATTCTAAATCAAGATCTCCTTTTTTCCCTAAAATCTTTAATATTTGTGCTTCATAGTATCGACCAGTCTTGGGAGATCCGATTTTAAATAAAATTTTAGTATCAACAGGAATATCTTGATTTTCTTTCGATAAACAAACTCTTATGCGATTATGTTTTTGTTCATCATGTTTTACCCATTTAATCCCATATTTTAAATATACTGTTCCTGTCATCCACTTCTCATGTTTTTGTATCACTTTCTCGATAATACCATGAGTACCGTGATAATCCACTAAGCGAATTTGAACAAAATCACCTTGTTCGACCATGATATTACTTTGCGGGTGAACTTTGACTACTTGATCTTCGGTATTTACAAAGATACGTCCATCATAACGTACTTCTACAGTACCAAAGCGATATTCACTATTACTTGTGATTACATATTTATTCTGTTTATTTAGTACTATTTTATATGTATTAAGTAATTCTTCTAAAGCATCTGATAGTGTATCCATTGATACATGTAAATTTTGACTTAATTCCTGTTTAGACAAAGTGTTATTTTTTAGAATAACCATGATTTTCTCTTGTAATTGCATACGACCACCTGCTTCTATTATAAACGAAAAAGTGAAAAAAGTTCAACTAAATTTTACAAACAAAAAAACAATAGTATTTTATTACTACTGATTACTATTGTTTTCATTCTCATTTACTAATTCAAAATCAATGGTATGTGCTTCTTTAGAAGCCGCTATTACTTTGACTGTTACTTTATCACCTAAACGATATCCACGTTTATTATGTTCACTACATATAGCAAATGTATTCTCATCATAAGTATAAAAATCTTCTTTCATATCATCTAGACGAACTAGCCCTTCAATTAAATTTGGTAATTCCACAAACATACCAAAGCTAAGCACACTACTAATCATTCCTTCATATACTTCACCAATATGATGTTCCATATATTCAGCTTTCTTCATATCATCTACTTCACGTTCACACTCTACTGCATTACGTTCACATTCACTTGCTTGATCACCAAGTAAAATTAATTTTTCATCCCAATAACGAATTGTTTCTTTTGACATATCACCATTAAATAGATAAGTACGAAGTAAGCGATGAACAGTTGTATCTGGATAACGACGAATTGGTGATGTGAAATGAGTATAATATTTACTAGCTAAACCAAAGTGTCCAATATTATCTTTACTATAAACTGCTTTCTGCATACTTCTTAATAACATACTAGATAAAATATGAAATTCTTTTTTGTCTTTTAAACTTTCAAGAATTTTCTGCATTGTTTTGGGATGAATATCTTCTACTTTGCCATTCACTTGATATCCTAACATATTGACAAAACGTAAGAATTTTTGAATTTTTTCAGGATTTGGTTCACCATGAACACGATAAATAAATGGGAGTTCTAAAAAATAAATATGGGTCGCAATAGTTTCATTGGCTGCAATCATAAAATCTTCAATTAACTTTTCACCTGTACCACGTTCACGTAAAACAACATCTGTTGGTACTCCTTGTTCATCTACTAATATTTTTGATTCATCAATTTCAAAATCAATATATCCACGATTTTCTTTACTTTTTCTTAAAATCTTGGCTAATTTAGCCATAACTTGTAACGTATCAACAAAAGGTTCATATCCTTCTGGAATTTGATTATTTTCTAAAATGGAATTAACTGCTTTATAAGTCATACGTTTTTTAGAGTTAATTACACTTTCATAAATATCATAACTTACGACATGTCCCTTGTCATCAATTTCCATTTCACAAGTAATTGTTAAACGGTCTACTCCACCATTTAAAGAACAAATACCATTGGATAATTTATGAGGTAACATAGGAATTACACGGTCTACAAGATAAACACTTGTTCCACGTTCATATGCCTCACGATCAATTGGGGTATTCTCTTTTACATAATGACTGACATCGGCAATATGAACACCTAATAAATAATTACCATTATCAAGTATTTTACAAGAAACCGCATCATCTAAATCTTTCGCATCCGCACCATCAATAGTAAATATCATTTCATTACGTAAATCACGACGACCATAAATCTCCTCTGGTGTTACCTCATCAGGTATGTTATCTAATTGTTCCATTACTTCTTCTGGAAATTCATCATGAATTCCATATTTTCCTACAATAGATAAAATATCTACTCCAGGATCATTTTTATGACCTAATATTTTTAAAATTTCACCATGATAGTAATTATTTTTCACTTTATCTGTAATTTTAACCATTACTTTATGACCTGGCATCGCACCTAACGTATGTTTTCCACGAATTTCAATCGTTAAATTTACTTTTTCATCATCTAATTTAATAAATCCTTTATGATCTTTCGTATAATATTCTCCAACCATAGTTTTAAACTTACGTTCAACAATACGAACAATACGACCTTCTAAACGATTTCCTGTTTTTTTCTGTGTGATTTCAACCACTACACGATCTCCATTAATCGCATTATTAATATTGGAATTGGGAATGTATATATCTTCATTCATATCCTCTACATCTACAAAACCAAAACCTTTTTTATTACCAATAAAACGACCTAGTCTTAAATTACTATTATTAAAAATCATATATTTATTTTTATTCGTACGATATAATTTTAATTCATCTTCTAAATAATTTAAATCTTTCAATAATTGTTTAAAATCATCTACACTTTGTACTTTTAATTTGTCACTAATTTCATCTACAGATAAAGCCTTCCCAACTTCAGTTAATAAATCTAAAATCTGTTCTTGCATACTATCACCCTATTTTTATTATACTATGGTTGTTATAAAATGAAAAGAAAATTGACACGAATCGTGTCAATTAATAGTGAACTAAGGCATAAACGAGACCTTTTTTATGAGTACAAACTTCAATACCATATTCGATACAAACTAATACACTTCCAAAAAGTGCGACTATCATATCTAACATAGTATCATTTACACCAGAGATGGCAACCCTTTGTGCATCAGCTTGGAATAAAATATCACTAGTAAATTCGAAAATCTCCCATATTCCAGCAACAGCTAAAGAGAATACTATCATAAATACAATATTAAATATCACATTTTTAAATTTATATTGATTAATATTGTTCAAAACTATAAGAGCTACAAAAGATGTTAATACTCCTGATAAAGTATGCATAATTTTATCATAATGTGGAATTTCGTTATAGATTCCTAAAATCGATCCTATAAAATGGCCAAAAATGATAAATAATAAATAAACAAATTCCATAGTATAAGAGATTTTTAAATGTAATATTTTTCGAACCATTGTAGGTACTAAAGCTGTTAGAATAATCGTTAAACGTATTCCTACTTCGTACCAATCGCCTTCTAAGATCATTGGAAATGCATACGCAATACCCAAGATACATAATACAACAACAATAAATTTACATATCCAACTGATTTTCTTCATGTTTCTCCATTTCTACTTGATTAATAGATTCAAAACGTTTGGTGATTTTATCTGTCGTTGTATGAATGTCTCGAACATCACGACCCACTGCCTCAATACTACGTGATAACTTATCCCAACGATCTTTATAACGTTTAAACTCACGATCTAACAAAATTAATTCTTTATGAATAATCGATGCATATTTATCTCGCTCAATATTTTTAATAATCATTTGAATAGTAGTTAAAGTACTAATTAATGTTGTAGGAGATGTTATCCATACACGCTTTTTATACGCATACTCAATAATATCACTGTGATAAGCATTTACTTCTGCAAAAATAGCTTCGGCTGGTAAGAACAAAATAGCTTGATCACTAGTGACCCCCGGAATAATATATTTACTTGCGATTGCATCAATATGTTTTTTCATATCGTTTTTAAATAATTTTTCTGCACTACTACGTAACCCTTCACTATTATTACGATCTACCATTACTCGATAATTTTCTAATGGAAATTTAGAATCAATCGCAATTTTACCAAGTGGTTCTGGAGCAAATAATACACAATCTGCGATAGTACCGTTATCAAAACTATATTGTAGTTGATACACTTTACTATTTTCACCAAAGACACTAGACATAATCTGATGTAAAGTAACTTCCCCAAAAATACCACGTGTTTTTTTATCAGTTAAAATACTTTGTAAAGAGACAATATCTGTCGATAAAGTTTCAATTTTCTTTTGTGCTTCATCAATTTTAGATAAACGTTCCAAAACTGATGTGAAAGTTTTGTTCGTACGTTCAAAATTCACATCTAAACGTTCATTTACTTTATCATTTATTAAATTTAAACGTTGTTCCATACGATCATTTAAATTACCAAAGTCTTCATTCATACTTTTCGTAAGTTCACTTTTAAAATCACCTAAATTACGAATAACTTCAGTTTCTAATTTTCCCAAACGTTCTGTAATATGTGCTTCATTAATATTTTTTGATAATGAAATCACCGTAATAATCAATATAATAACTAATAATCCAATAATAATATATTCCATACTACACCTCTTTATTCTAAATTAAATTTCTTACTTACAATTTTAGAAATAATATATACAATCAACAACATCACTGCGATGCGAATTAAAATAATCGGATCTCCTAAACTCTCTAGAAAAGTAGTTCCTATAAATCCCCAGAAATAAACCATAGGTAATTTGCCAATGATAATGGCTGCTAAAAATTTACGTGGATTAATCTTTGATAAACCGCCAGCAATATTAACAGAAAATGCTGGTGTAAAAGGCATGGCAGTTATAACTACT
Organism: uncultured Bacilli bacterium; assembly: GCA_944332155.1. Lineage (GTDB taxonomy): Bacteria > Bacillota_I > Bacilli_A > RF39 > UBA660 > Pelethosoma. The sequence continues at coordinate 2,166 of CALVJM010000047.1, read as the reverse complement.
AAATCAGCAAAAGGAATTTCAGTAATTCGACGCATAAATTGTAAAATATGGCCATCTTCTGGCAACTTTTTATATAAAAAACTACTAATACCTTTTCTAAAAATATAAAAAGATAACATACATCCACATATGGTTGATACCCATGATATTATAAATCCCCAAAAATTTCCAAACAAAATAGTATTCATAGCGATAAAAAGCGCTAAAGGAAGAACAGGTATCATGGATTCTAAGATAATTAATCCTACACCAAGCATAATTCCAATCAAAGGATTAGAATGTACGGCAAAGGTTTGAATGGCTTCTAATAGATTATGAATAGTTGCTTCCATAATACCTCCTTTTCTACACTACCCATTTTACCACGTTTAAGAAAAAAAGACTATAAAAGTCTTAAAATCCAATTAAATATTACAACACTGCATACCCCAACAATCATTCCCACTAAAAAGATAATTAAAGTCTCACTCGCAAATCCACCCATAAATTGATTTCTTTGACTCTTTAATAAAATATTGTCATCTGAAGAATTATGATTACCTTCTGGCATATAATTAAATCTCGTATAATCTTGACTCACTTGTTTTTGTTTAATTTCAATCAACTCTCGTATAAAATCATTTTCTTCGGATGAAGGATGCATCTGAATTAAAAACATCAATTCATCTACCGTTTTACTATTTAATTCATTCTTACGTTCTACAGAAATACCATCCTTTTCTGTGGAAACTGTTTCTTTAGTGTTTGTTTTTTCCACAGTTTTATTTTCTGTAATCGTCTTTTCCACAATTGATTGTTTTGTTTCTACTGTATTATCTGTGGATAACTCATTTTTATGGAGAGATTTATATCCATTTATCCACTTTTTATATAATTCCATAAATTTATCCTGTGGAATACTCAAATTAGGTACAATAGAATTTAAATAATGATACACTTCATCATCATTTAAAGCTGTGGATAAAGATTGTATCTTTTGTTGATACTCATCTAATGTGGGTATATTTAATAATGATTTTGCTTTCATTTCATATAAATAAGATAATATACTAAATATATCTTTTCGATACATTTTATGATTAGAATCTTGTAATAAAAGATTTAGTACACCATCTACTATAGTTGTACTTGTAATTATATATTCTACACCATAAAGATTTATCTTCATATCATCACCACACATTCTTATTATGTACTATTCTATACATTATTATATCATTTATTTTTAATTTTAAAAGCTAAATTTTGATATTTTTACTTTGTACAACTCTTCAAGGTAACATTCTCCAAATTTAATCACTCTTTCGACAAATATGTAAAGAAAAAAATAACCTAAAGTTATTTTCTCTTCGTAAATCTTTTCGCATCTTCAACTACATCATTAAATTCTAAATAAGATAATTGACATAACTCTTTAAAAACATCTATATTTCTTTGTGCTTCTTTCAATTGTTGAGAGCGTTTCATGATAAGTGCTTGTTGCTGCTCATTTATTTCTATAGATTTCAACATATCAATCTCCGTTTTTATCTTTTCTAAAGATTTTTTTTGATTAAATGAAATTGTAACCCTGAAAGATAATTTTGAATAATTTGTCTTTTTTCTTTTAAACTAATATTTTTATCGTAATTAAATGTATTTGATGAATCATTTTTTAATCCAGTAACACTACGAACTAATTGAAACATACTATTACTTCTGTATGACTTTCTGATGGGACCATCACCTTTCATATAAGCTAATAAATCTGATAAAGAATGATTATCTTTTAAGATGTTATATAATTCAGGATAGTTCTTAACTAGCGCAACAACATGAACATTTAAAGGACCTCAATAATCTCCATTTCCTTTATCTTCTTTAAATTGATACTCTAAAATCTCATCATAAGATTTTTTAATTCTTCTTAATAACTCTTGATGTTCAATATCATATGTTCCATAGCCATTTTTTTCAACTACTTCTTCTATCGCCTATTATTTTATCTTTTCTAAAATTTTCTCTTTATCGTTTCATTTATTTCATAAGCATAAATGCAATCATTATACAAGAAGGAACATTTCATGTAAATCACCTTTTCCTTGTTAAATATTATAACATACGGCAGACTTTGTCCGCAACCTAACAACTTAAAATAACAAAAAAAGCAAACCCCACTTGAAATAG
>CALVJM010000046.1 GCA_944332155.1 uncultured Bacilli bacterium | reverse complement strand
TAAATATTAAAAGGACAAGAATTGTATGGTTCTTGTCCTTTTTGAAAATCTTATTGTTCTTAAGTTAATAACATTGGGAAATCCTTGATTTTTTATTTAATTTTACTTCCTTTTTAGTTGTATGATCCTTACTTCATTCTTTCAAAACTAACCTTCTAGAGATTAGAGTTTAGAATTCTAATGACACAGTGATGTTGTTCGAACAACCATAATATAGTTAAGATATTTTTATCTTGCCTATTTATTATACAAAAAGAGTATATGATTGTTAACCTCATATACCCCATATATATAGCTGTTGGCAATTCATTAACGGAAGCCTCCGCCGCCTCCGCCGCCACCGAAGGAACCTCCTCCGCCACCACCAGCAGAGAATCCACCTCCTCCAGCAGAATAACTTTGAGCCAAACTTCGTGCATTATTCGCACTTGTAAAAGAATGATATGACATGGTATGTACAAATATAACCGTATCATAAGAAACATCAGTCACTACATCCGGATATAAACGTTTAAACTCTTTTGCTACTTTCTTAGCAATACCAAACATTTGAGCATACATTAAATACTCTTGCCATAAATTTACTTCAATCGCACTACGATCTTTAATATTTGAAAAATCATTTAAGAAATTTTTCAATCCTTTTAATTGTTTAGCATCTTCCATAATAGAGTCATTAATCGTTAAATTATTAATTTTCATTCCATACTTTTTGTAAGAAACTTCAAATAATTTTTGATTTTGTTGATATTGTAAAGATACTGAATCTAATAAGTCATCAAACCAATCAAAAAATTCTTCATAATGATTTTTACACCACTTTTCAAATTCTTTAGGTTCTAAAATACTATCTTTACTTGCACTTAGCAGCATATCATATAAGCGTTTTTCTGTTTCTGATAATTGAATTTCTTGTAAAGGTTTTAATATTAAATGTTGTTCTTCTGTATCTTTTAAGATTCCATCTTTCATTACTTTTTGAACAGTAATATAACCATCACGAATCCATTTCAATAAATAAGACCCTAAAATATCATTCTTGCGACTATTCATACTATATAAACTAGTTATCCAATAAGCTTCTTCTAGCTTTCCTTGGCATGGTATTTCCCTAAAATATGGTAAATTTTTAGGTAACCTTTTATTTTTAGGTAAATAAATTCGTTTGATTCCTAAAAGAACAGTATCACTTAATTTTATTGACGAGAAAAAGATAATTCCTATTGTGAATAAGAATATTAAACCTACTAAAATTAATGGAAGAATCTCTACAAATTTATCCCATAAACTAGGTTCATATTTTTTCGCACCTTCGTTAGCCATATCTAAATAATAATTAAAGTCTTGGTTCAAAACATTATTAGTTGAAAATGTATTTTTTGGGAATTTTACAAGAATAGTCATATATTCATTACTATTTAACTCGCCATCACTAGACATATAAATAGCACCGTTGGCAACATAAGCAAGCCCACCATAATTTCCATATCCCCACACATCTAAAGTATCCTCAAAAGGTTGATCAGCATGAATTTTAATTTCTACATTACCTGGTTTACTACTAAGTTCATAAGGGATAAGCGTCCAATAAATCATATCCGCATCTTGAATATTGGCAACAAAATTAGTAATAGTATAAGACAACTCATATGTATGATGACCATAAATACTAATTCCCCAACATAATTCTAATCCATCTTTAATATAATGAATTCCATTCTTATAAGCTTTATCTTTAAAGTTACCATTTACATTCCAGGAATCCACTAAAGTAAATGGATTACCATCCATAGACACTTTAAAATCTTGAACAGAAGAATTACCCAAATTATAATAAGGTTTATATCCTTCAGTACCATAAGTCAAATTGGCACTCCACACCTCAGTAACATGAGCATTTCCTTGTGGATCAAGATAAATATCCATATCAATACTTTGAATAGAATTACTCGCATCTACGCGAAAGATAAAAGAACAAAGACTTATTATAAATACAATCACATAACTACATAAACACTTTATTTTCATATAACTCCTACTCTCTTAACAAAAAAGCTTACTCATGTAAGCTTAGAATTTAACTTGTGGAACTTCTTTATCTTCTTCAGTAGCTTCGAAGAAGGCTTCAGGTTTAAAACCAAACATATTAGCCACAATATTGGTTGGGAACATTTCTAGCTTGTTTTGGTATTTCATAACAGCATCATTATAAAATTGTCTTGCATAAGCAATTTTTTGCTCCACATCATTTAAGTTATTCTGTAAATCCATGAAGTTAGTATTAGCTTTTAAATCTGGATAACTTTCGGCGATAGCAAATAAACGACCTAATGCTTGTGTTAATTCACCATTAGCAGCCATTTCATCTCCAGGTGTTGTTGCACTAACTGCTTTATTACGAGCAGTGATAACTGCATCTAATGTTTCTTTTTCATGTGTTGCATATCCTTTTACAGTCTCCACTAAATTTGGAATTAAATCGGCACGTTTTTTTAAATAAACATCAATTTGCGACCATTGATCCTTTACCATATTACGTAAACGTACCAATCCATTATATGCAGAAACTAAATAAATAACTATTAATACAACGATTACTAGAACAATAATTAAAGCCCAATTCATACATGTACCCTCCTATCTATATTCATTATATCAGAAAACAAAGTTCTTGTTTAAAAAATTGTATACTTCTTGACAATTTCTTACATAATACTAATAAAGGAGGATTTATGAACATAGATATTCGAAAAAATATAATTAATAACTTTAAGGATGCAGGAATTGATGAAATTAAAGCTTCTATTGTTTCATCAATTCATGACGGAAAAGAAATTACATTACCTGGATTAGGTGTTTTCTTTGAATTATTATGGAAAGACAGTGATGAGAATAGTAAAGAATATATTCTTTCTACAATAAAAAAAGGACTTGAATAAAACACATAAAAAGAAGCTTTTAGCAGCTTCTTTTTATAAATTTTGCAGTACTACAAGTAACATTCCAGAAACAATACCAGTTAAAAAGGTTAATAGAAAAGTATTTGTATATCCTAAATTATTAGAATCTAGTTTTTTCACATATACTTTGTTTGTTTGCAAAGGTTGTTTTTGAAGAACCTCTTCCTTTCTCTTTATACGTAATTGTTCAATAAAATGTAACAAAGCTTGATGTTTCACATTATTTCCATTTTTCAAACGTTCTTCCATATGAATTAAATCGATTTCACTCATACTTTCAATAAATTGCTTCTCTTCTGGTGTCAATTGTATTTCTTCCACTTGATCAATATGATCAGTTTGTACTTTTTCTTGTTTTATAACCGTTGGTTCTTGATTTGTTGTTTTTACTTCTTCCCCTTGTATAGTTTTATTATCAGGAATTTCATTCATATTGAGTGATTCTGTAGTGTTCTTTTGATTATATTCATTTAACAATCTTGTTAATGTTTGATTCATCAAATCTTTATCGACAGACATATTAGGAGCCAAACACATTAATTGTTGATACATAACATCATTTTTAAGATAATCTGCATAATTACTTATTTTTTGAGACATGTCTTCTAAATCTTTAAAAGCTCCCTTATTCATATCTTCATACACTTTTTGTTCATAAAGATCTTGTATTAAAAAACTAAGATTTACTTTCATTGTTTTTCCATTTTGATGTTGTAAATGAAGATACGAACTTCCATTTTGCATTTGAACTTCAAGTATGTGATAAGTTTCATTATTAATTATTATTTCACGAATCATTGTTTTCGAGTTTATAAACTCTCTACACCCCACTCTCTTCTATCTTATACTATCCTTAGTATATCAAAAATAGAATCTTCTGTCTATGATAGTTATAAATTTTCTAATTGTTTTAAACGTTCAAATTGTTTCATTGCGTGCTGTTTATTAGATTCTAATAATTGTTCTGCTTGCAACGGATTTAGCATTTTTAGACTACGATAACGATTTTGTGTTTCTAAAAATTCATCATATAAATCAAAATTAACATTTTTACTATCTAAATAGAATTTTTCTTCTTCGGGAACATAGCGGAAAATAGGGAAATAACCACATTTTGTAGCCATTGCTTCAGCTTTTAAGGAATTTTCCATTCCCCCTTGTATTCCATGTGCGATACATGAACAATAAGCAATTATAATAGATGGTCCTTGATGTGCTTCAGCTTCTTTAAATGCTTTTAAAGTTTGAGCTTGATTTGCCCCTAAATTAATAGTTGCGACATAAGCATTTGGATAACACATCGCAATACGAGCTAAATCTTTTTTATATGTTGTTTTACCAGTTGAGGCAAAAGAGGCAACACTTCCTTTAGGTGTAGATTTTGATGCTTGTCCACCAGTATTTGAATACACTTGTGAATCTAATACCAAAATATTGACGTTTTCATTTGTTGAAAGTACATGATCAATACCACCAAAACCTATATCATATGCCCAACCATCTCCACCAATCATCCAAATAGAACGATATGGTATATATTCTTTTAGTTCAATAATCTCTTGCGGCCACGTTTCATCAATATGGTCATATACTTCTTTTGTTTTTGAATAATTATTCATATTCTCTATATATTGTAAAAACCATTTCTTTTGTGAATGATCAATATTATTTTCCATTATCTGCTTAATACGTGTACGAATGGTAGTAACGGCTTGATACATACCAAAACCATATTCTGCATTATCTTCAAATAATGAACTAGCCCATGGTACACGATAAGGCATCGATGGTGCACTAGCACCATAAATAGAAGAACATCCAGTCGCATTCGCAATCATCATCGAATCACCATAAAGTTGAGTAAGTAATTTTAAATAAGCTGTTTCTCCACAACCAGCACAAGCTCCAGAAAATTGAAATTTAGGCTCTTTAAATTGACTATTTTTAACTGTAAATAAAGTGGCATCTAATTCTGTTTTATAAGATATATTTTTACTAGCATAATCAAAAATAGATTGTTCTTGTTGATATAATTCTTCTTTAATCGACTTAGGAGTAAGAGCCTTTTGAAGCTTATAACCTGGACAAATAGACATACATAATCCACAACCTGTACAATCTTTTACTGAAATAGCCAACAGAAAATAATAATGGTCTAAACCTCTACCAAAAGGTTTAACCGCTCTATTTTGAACTTCTATTGGCGCACGTTGAAACTCTTCTTCACTCAGTAAGAATGGTCGTATCACTCCATGCGGACAAACCAATGAACATTGATTACAATTAATACAATTACTAGAAATCCAAGAAGGAACAACATTCGCAATACCACGCTTTTCTAATGTACTAGTACCACTTGGAAATACACCGTCATTATTTTTTAAAAAAGCACTAGTTGGTAATTCTTCACCACGACGTTTCGTCATCATAGAAACTACTTGGGAATCATTTTCATCTAAATCAAATGTTGGTTCTAAATCTATAGATATTTCTTGAATCTTATCTAACGTCATATTGATCGCACTCATATTGGCATCTACAACATTCATTCCCTTCTTCAAAAACTTATGTTTAATATCTTCTTGCAGATATAGTTGCCATTCTTTTTCTCCTAATAAATTCATTAAATGAAGAATGCTTGCTTCCATAATCATACTAATTTTATTTTTTAAATTCGAACGAAAAGCAATCTCATATGCATTTACAATATATACTTTACAATGTTTATCTCTAATTATTTGTTTCATTTTAGTTGGTATCTTTTTATTTAATTCTTGTTCATTGTAAATCGTATTAATTAGAAAGATACCATTTTCTTTAATCTTAGAAAAAACATCAAAACTATCTAAATACTGATTCTTAGTAATAACAATCATTTCTGGTTTTTCAACATAATAGGTAGAACGAATTGGTTTTTCATCAAATCGTAAATGTCCAATTGTTACACCACCAGATTTTTTAGAATCATATTGAAAATAACCTTGAACATAATTTTCAGTATTATTACCAATCATAGAAATCAATGACTTTCCAGCACTTACCATCCCATCACTACCATAACCATAAATCAATAATTCATGGCTAGTAGAAGGTATATAAGATTCATCTACTTCTAAACTTAAATGAGTTACATCATCTTCTATTCCAATTGTAAAATTGTGATGTGGTTTATTTTTTAAGAAGTCATAAACGGCTTTAATATCGCGTGGTGTTGTGTTTTTACTAGACAATCCATAACGTCCACCATATACTTCAATAGAAGAAGGGACGACTGCCTTCACATCCAAATAAAGGGGCTCTCCAACACTACCATGTTCTTTAGTACGATCTAATACTGCAATTTTTTCTACTGTTTTAGGTAATACCTTTTGAAAATACTCTAAAGAAAACGGACGATATAAATGAACTTCTATAAGCCCTACTTGATAACCTTTTGTATTTAAATCATCAATAGTTTCTTTAATAGTTTCATTAATAGAACCCATTGCCACAATAATTTCTTTTGCTTCTGAAGAACCATAATACGTAAATGGTTTTAAATCTCTACCCGTTTTCGCACTCACACGTTTCATCACATCAACAATATTCTGAAGAGCTTTCTCATAACAAATATTTTTGGCTTCCATCGCTTGAAAATAAATATCATCATTTTGCGCTGTACCTCTAGTATTTGGATTATTAGGATTCATCGCATGATTACGAAATTTATTAATCGCTTCCATATTTATCAGTTCTTGATATTCCATATCTTCTAAAACAGAAATTTTCTGAATTTCATGACTCGTACGAAAACCATCAAAAAAATGAATAAATGGTAACGAAGATTCTATACTAGCTAAATGTGCGACAATACTAAAATCATGAGCATCTTGAACATTAGATGAGGATAACATACAAACACCTGTTTGACGAGCCGCATAAATATCTTGATGATCTCCCAAAATAGATAAAGCATGAGTAGATAAACTACGGGCTGCTACATGGATAACACCTGGTAACATCTCACCTGCTAATTTATATAAATTAGGAATCATTAATAATAAACCTTGACTTGCAGTATAAGTACTAGTTAAACATCCACTTACCAAAGATCCATGTACTAAACCAGCAGCTCCACCCTCACTTTGCATTTCAATGACTTTAACTGTATCACCAAAAATATTCTTTTTTCCTCGATGACTCCATTCATCAATATGTTCAGCCATTGGGCTAGAAGGTGTAATCGGATAAATTCCCGCTACTTCTGTATAATGATAAGAAGCATAACTACATGCTTCATTTCCATCTACTGTTATTCTTTTCATATTTATCACCTAATTTCTTACTATTCATATTATACCAAAAAAACTAGGAAAATTTTGTAAAAGAAACCTAGTTTAATCTCAATTTTTATTATTTTCTTCTAAATACGAAGAAATCTTAGTTTTAATACGTTGTATCGCATTATCAATGGCTTTTGGTTCTTTACCTAATAAATCAGCAATTTCTTTATAATTAAAATGATTAATCTTTAATTCAAAAACTTGTGCTTCAAAAAAAGTTAATCGATCCTTAATTTGACGAATCATCTCTTCAGTATTTTCAACTTCAATTAAATAAGATTCTGGATTAGAACTATTATCTTCTAAAACAGCTTCCAAAGTTTTTGTTTCATCATCAAATTCAAAAGATAAAGATTCATTTAAAAATTTATGTTTAAGTCGCCTAGAAGCTACAACTAAGCTAATCATACGACTTTCAATACAAGTTTTCGCATACGTAAAAAACAAAACTTCTTTTTGATCATCATAAGTATCAATTGCTTGATGTAAGCCTAGATATCCCTCTTGTATTAGATCTTTTGTTTCTAATCCTAAATTAGGACATGTGGCAATCATTTTTCTAGCTATCTTTGAAATCAGAGGTTTATATTTTTGAAAGAGAATTTCACTACTATGTTCCATAGTATCTGCTTCCGAAATATAACTTAATAATTCTTGATCATTAAATTCACGATAATCCATTTTATTTTCTTCCTTTAATTGCTTCGTAAATCATAATACCAGCCGCCACAGATGCGTTTAAACTATTAGTTGTACCTCGCATTGGAATAGAAGCAATAAAATCACAATTTTTAGCTACCAATGAACTCATTCCTTTACCTTCATTTCCAATAACTAACACAATTTTACCTTTATAGTCAATTTCAGTATAGTCCGTTCCTTCCATATCCGTTCCTACAATCCAAAATCCTTCTTTTTTTAAACGATCCATTGTTTGAACTAAATTAGTAACACGTGCGATAGGTGTGTGAAAAATAGCTCCGGTACTTACTTTAATAACAGTAGGATTAACACTTACACCACGATTTTTAGGAATGATAATACCATCCACTCCGGCTGCTTCACAAGTTCTAATAATCGCACCAAAATTATGAGGATCTTCTAAATGATCTAATAAGACAACTAAGCTATCCTCTTTTTTTGTAAACTCATTACTATCACAATATGAAAATTCAGGAACACGAAGAACAATTCCTTGATGATTTTCATGGCATAAATAATCTAAATCTTTCTTATCCAACCACTCTATTTTAACTGGTAATTTTTTAATTTCATTTACTAAACTTTGATCATTAAAATTTTTATAAAGATATACTTTTTCTATCTTTTGTTTAGTATCAATAAGTTCATGAGCTACATTTTTTCCATAGACATACATATTTCTTCACCTACAATTCTATTCATTAATTCATTGATTCGCTCTGTTTGCTTCATACAAAATAAATATCCAAACAAAGCTTCTAATCCAGTTGATTGTTTATAGGTAACAATATCTGTGTTCTTAGGACTCTTATGACTTTTATGATTACGAGCTCTTTTTACCACATCTATTTCTTGTTCAGTTAAAATTTGTTGATCTAATAACTCTTTTAGTATCACAGCTTGTCCCTTCGCACTGACAAATTGTTTAGCTTGTCTTTGTAATTCATTTACTTTTTGGATTCCTTTTTGTAGTAAAAAAGTGCGCACATATACTTCATAAATCGCATCTCCTAAGTAAGCAAGTGCGAGAATATTCATTGTTCCTATATTATTTATAATCTTCCTTTCGATCAAACGTAATTCCTTTAATAACACCATTTTTAATATCGTTTAGTATTACATTATATACTTTGTCGTAATCTACAATACCACCTTTGGATAAACATCCACGGCGTTTACCAATCATATCTAAAGTTGGTAAAACATCAGGATCAACTTGTTCTACACCATAACGCTCTTTTAAAATATTAGGATAATATTTTTCTAGTTGTTTTAAGATATAAACAACAACCTCATAAATAGGTAATATTTCCTCACGAATAGCTGTTAAACTAGCTAAATTATAAGCTTCTTTTTCTTGATCTAATTTAGGCCATAGAATTCCTGGAGAATCTAATAATTCTACATTTTGATCAATACGAATCCAATCCAATGACTTTGTAACACCTGGACGATTACCTACGGTTACAGCTTTACGACCTACTAAACGATTAATTAGCGTAGATTTCCCTACATTAGGAATTCCTACCACAAGTAATCTTGTCTTTCGGTTTTGAATTCCTTTATTTTGATTCTTCTCTATCGTATCTTTCATTAACGTATGAACCACTTGTAAAAATTCTTTCTTTTTAAAGTCTTTTTCAATGTTCATTACTAATACATGATATCCTAAATTTGTATAATATTCAACCCATTTTTTCGTTTCTGACATATCACATAAATCTTTTTTACTCATGATTAACATACGTTTTTTATTTCCAATCAATTCATCCATTTCCTTCATCTTAGAAGAATATGGCATACGGGCATCAAT
>CALVJM010000045.1 GCA_944332155.1 uncultured Bacilli bacterium | reverse complement strand
ATTAAAAATGAAAAGTACTATAAAAATCAACAATTATATATTAAAAATGATGTGATTTATCCAGTGGAAAAAGAGGAAGAAGATTCTTTAAAGATTAAATATAGTTTAAGTAAAAAACGTGGTAATGAAGAAGTGGTAGGACAAGTAAAAGTATATCTAGGTAGTGAGGAGGTTATAAGAGAGCCTATTTATGTGAAAGAAAAAGAGAAGAAAAGTTCTGAGAAAAAAGGATGGTTTCACTTATGGTAAATAAAATATGGGGCTTTTTCATAATTGTAGGAACTCTTTTTGCTTTGTGTAATGGAAAGATTGATGTAATAAATGAGGAAATACTTACAAGTTGTAAAAGTGCGTTAGATCTTGTGATTCAATTGTTTCCGGTTATTGCGTTATGGTTAGGTGTGATGAAGATTGCGTCGTCTTCTGGTTTGCTAGAAAAGATTTCTTATAAAATCTCTCCTGTATTACGCTTTATTTTCCCCGAAATTCCTAAAGACCATCCAGCTTTAGGTTATATTTCTAGTAATATTATTGCGAATATTTTCGGACTTGGGAATGCCGCTACCCCTTTTGGATTAAAAGCAATGGAATCTCTACAAGAGTTAAATCCTAAAAAAGAAGAGGCCAGTCGTTCGATGATTACGTTTTTAGTTTTAAACACAAGTGGGTTAACATTAATTCCAACGACGATTATTTCGATGCGTATGTTATATAAGAGTGTGAGTCCAACTGAAATTATTGTACCTTGTATTTTAGCAACCACCATATCTACCATAGTCGGTTTATTGTTAGACAGAATTTTACATTATAGGAGTAAACATGTTTAATTTTTCTGCGATAATATTACCTTTGACCGTTTCTATTGTTATTATTTATGGACTCTATCATAAAGTAGATATATATGATGTGTTTTTGGAGGGTGCGAAAGAAAGTTTTAGTTTTATTATGACGATGTTTCCATCAATGCTGGCCATGGTACTTGGGGTAAATATCTTTTTAAAGAGTGGCGTCGTTTCTTTTGTATTTGAATTTTTAGATCCTTTATTTAAAATACTTAGTTTTCCCATTGAAGTATTACCACTTGCGTTTATTCGCCCGATTTCTGGTAGTAGTGCACTTGCAATTCTCTCTTCTATCTTAAAAGAACATGGACCCGATAGTTTTTTAGGAAGACTTGCTTCGGTGATGCAGGGATCCACTGATACGACCTTTTATATTTTGACGTTGTATTATGGGAGTGTAGGAATTAAGAAAATTAAATATTCATTGGTTGCTGGATTAGGTGCAGATTTGGCAGGAATTATTGGTAGTCTTTGGATTACTTCTTTCTTTTTTGGATAAAAGATTCTCAAAGGGGAATCTTTTTGATATAATGTTTCTAGGTGATTTTTATGGAACGTTTACAAAAAGTGATTGCGAGTAGTGGTTATTGTTCAAGACGAAAAGCGGAAGAATTAATTGGGAAAGGACTAGTAACGGTGAATGGTGAAACGGTTCGTGAAATGGGTGTACGCGTTGGTCCTAAAGATGAGATATTAGTAGAAGGAAATGCGATTAGTAAAGAAGCAAAAGAGTATTATTTACTATATAAGCCACGTGGTGTTGTGACGACGGTAAGTGATGATAAGCATCGAAAAACAGTGGTTGATTTAATTCCTACGACGGCTCGTATTTATCCAGTGGGAAGATTAGATTATGATACGACGGGAGTGTTAATCCTTACCAATGATGGAACACTTGCGAATGGATTAATGCATCCTAAAAATCGTATTGATAAGTGTTACGTAGCGAAAGTTAATGGAGTACCAGATGCGAAAGGATTAAAGCTTTTACAGAGAGGAATTGTAGTTGATCGTATGAAAGTGCGTGCTTCTCGTGTAAAAATGAAAAAAGTAGATAAGAAGAATAATACTTGTATGATTTATTTAACGATTCATGATGGTCGTAATCATCAGGTAAAGAAGATGTTAGAATGTATTGGTTCAGAAGTTTTAAAATTAAAACGTGAAAGTGTTTCTTTTCTAACATTAGATGGATTGAATAGTGGTGAATATCGTCGCTTAAATCCCAAAGAGATTCATAAGTTGTATCACGAGATTGGAATTAATCAGAAGTAATATAAAAGAAGATAACTTACGCGTTATCTTCTTCTTTACTAATGGCTGCTGTTGGGCATCCTTCCATCGCATCAGTCGCATTTTCTACTTCTTCTGATGTTAAATTATCATCTTTGATAACTGTGGCTAATCCCTCTTCGTCTATATCAAATACTTCTGGACAAAGGGCCATACATGCGCCACACCCAATACAAGCGTCTTTATTTACTTTAAATTTTTCCATAATCTTCCTCCTTTATTTATTATAGAAAAAAGGTAAGAAAAATGCAAGGAAAGATTTGAAAAAAAAGTCGTTATATGTTATGATTAGTATGACTATAGTAGAGAGGTGATGGTATGGCAAGTCGAATGGAACGTTATTACAAGAATGCTTCTAATGAAGGACGTAGAAGTCGTAAAAACGAAGAACTTTATCGTACCATTTACGAAGGAACAGAGTATTACAATATCGAAGGCGTAGCTACCATGGATAAAACAAATGAGATTGACCTTAGTAAGATTCAAGAAATGTTAAAAAATAGAGAGAATTATCAAAGACAAAGTAAATATCGCAGGTTACTTCACAAAGAAGAGCCAAAAAAAGAAGTAAAACCAGTTGTGGAGGAAGTGGAAGAGGAAGATCGTAATTATGATATTCGAGATATTTTAACTAAAGCAAAAGAAGAAAATCCCGAAGAAATCAAAAATGATTATCACTCTCTTAATAATACACAATATAATATTCTTAAAAATCTACAAATGAAGGAAAAAGTTAAAAAAGAAGATTATATTGACGAAGAAGATCCAGAAATTAAAAAGTTAATTAATACGATTACAAATACAAGTATGTTAAATAAATTAGGGGATAAAGAGTTATCACTAGATTTATTAAATGATTTAAAAGCAGATACAATTACAAGTGTGGGAACTCTTCCATCTATTCAAGATATTATGGAAGAAGAGCCTGAAGAAAAAGAACCTACCGGAGAAATGGATTTGGATAAATCATTCTTTACGTCCGCATACTCTTTTGGAAAAGATGATTTTGAATTTGATGAAAATGGTGAAGTTATTCCAAAGAAGAAACATACAGGACTAAAGATTGTTATTATTATTTTAGTTATTCTAATACTAGCTTGTATTGGTGTAGGTGTTTATTTCTTAATTAAATAAAAATTACCTTTGTGGTAATTTTTTCTTGTGGAATAATCTTTTTATAAAACCAATAATAATAACGAAACAAGGAAGGATCAAATAAACCAGGTAAATACCATAAATCATGAACTGTGCGTTTAAAATACTATTAGAAAATAAATAAGTAATTAAGAAAATAACAAAAGAAAGTTCAACGATATGTTTATATTCTGTAAAAGTAGATAGAAAATAAAGGGCGATGGCTAACATGATGTAGGAATCAAAGATTCCTTGAAAAGCGAGAATGCTTTCTAAATGACCGAGTAATCCAATGACAGATACTTGTTTTAACAAGTGAAATTCGGGATAAATATAAGTAGAAGCTAGATGAATTCCTAAAATGGTAACAGTTAAAAAGGTGGTTATGGTTAAAATAATCATATTTAAGAAGTAAATTCCCGTAATCATCTTTCCATAGTGAGTATTCTTTTCAAAAGGAAGGTTAGTTAAAAAGAAAAGGGGAAGAACATTAAAACCAACATAAATGAAAGAGGTATCCCAAACTTGATTTGTATGTTCGAAAATAGGAAGAAGATTTTCAAAGTCTACTTGAAAAATTAAACTGGAACATGTAATGAGTAATAGAAGGATAGAAAAGTAGAAAAGAATTGTACTAACTTCGCCAATGACTTTAATGCCTTTTTTTACGAGATAGAGTAATGGCAGTAAAAAGGCAAAAAGAATAAAAATACGAGGCGTTTTAGATAGATATTCAATTTGAATAAAGTGAGTAAATTCGTGAAAAACATAACATGTGAAAATAAGGGTAAAAAAGAACATGAAAATCCAGACAAGTGTTCCTATGATTTTTCCGGCTTTGGTTTGAAGATATTCTTTTAAACTTTGTTCCTTTTTATCTTTGATGATATATAAATAGACAACGACAGGTAATAATCCTAAAATAGATCCTACAATCATAGACAGATAACTATCTTGTTTCGCATATTTTAAAATATAATTGAGACTAATTCCCATGAAACAAGAACGCATTAAAAAGTAAGTAATACTACTAATTTCTAGTTTATTTAAGGATTTCATCATTTCCTCCTTTTCTAATGTTGGATGGTAATATTAATTTTTGGTTCAACCTCATTTAAATTCTTGATTTTTATACGATTATGTTTATAAAGCCAGGGTTTAAAGTGAAAATAATCGAGATTGGTTTGATAAATACTTTCATAAATTGCTTCCATGAGTAAATCATATAAAGCCTGTTTTATTTTTTCTTCAGACACACTACTTTCTTTGATAGTGGCTGTAACGTGGAATTTAATCTGTTTAGGTTCGTTTTTCTTATTTTCTCTTTTAATCTTAATGTTTTTAAGTAATACTTCTTCATTTTCTACATTTAGTACATATTCATTTAACATACCATTTAAAAGGAGTGTTCCATCTATATCTTTGAGCCAAGTTTTGAATTTGTGATTTTGAAAAACTCCTAAAGAACTGGTTTGTAGTTGTTCATCTTTTAATTCGTAACTAGTGATTAAAGAAACATGGTTTTCTTTCATTTCTTTGGTATATGTATTGTATGTGACTTGATTATGAATGTTTTCTAGACTTAAGTAACGATGAACGCCTTCTGTTTCTTTGGTTTCTAATTTTTCTTTAGAGAGTGTTTGTAAGACATCGATAGCTTTCGTATCTTTCGCAAGAATGAGATAAAAGTTCTTTTTTGTTTCATTATCTTCATTAATGATATCTAATAAAGGTTTGATTCCTTTTTTACTTGCTCCTTCGCTAATAATAATTAAATTTAGATGTCCAAGATATAAAGGTTTATTATAATTATTATTAATATGATAAAACGTTTTTTCTAGGCTTTTTCCATGTCCTTCAATAAAACGAGTAGGAGATTCTTCGTTATCTGAGACTGTAAGTAGTGAGATTTTATATTCGCTATCATAATCGACGGATAAAGCAGAAACTAAATAGATGTCATTTAATTCATGGTAGTTGCACCCTCCAACCAAAAATATAGGGACTAGAAGTAAGAGAAGACTAATCTTTTTCATGTGTTTCCTCCTTCTGACGATAACGATTACGTTTGGTTAAGAACGTAGGGCGTTTGGTAATTTTGGGTGTTGGAACTTTAATAATACTATCTTTACTATCTTCTAGATTAAAGGGTGCGATGGTGGTCATGTAAGGAATTCCAAGGAAACGTGTACTACATAAATTGGTGATAAATAACAGTCCCATAATGACAATTCCAATGACACCTAAAACGGAACCAGAAATAAGAAAGAGAAAACGCCATACTCTTAGTCCATTAATCATATCGACGTCACTAAAAAGTAGTCCACATATGGAAGTCATAGCAATCACAATAATACTAATAGGGGAGACAATTCCTGCAGATACGGCCGCATCTCCTAGTATTAATCCACCTACAACACTAATTGCTGTTCCCATTGTTTGAGGCATACGAATATCGGTTTCGCGTAAAATTTCAAAAGCTAACATTAAAATTAAGACTTCAAAAAAAGTAGGAAAAGGAACATTACTTCGTTGTTTGACAATGGAGAATAGTAATTCATCCGGAATCATTTCGGGATTAAAGGTTGTGATGGC
Source organism: uncultured Bacilli bacterium (assembly GCA_944332155.1). Taxonomy (GTDB): domain Bacteria; phylum Bacillota_I; class Bacilli_A; order RF39; family UBA660; genus Pelethosoma. The sequence continues at coordinate 3,989 of CALVJM010000045.1, read as the reverse complement.
AACATAAAAAGCAGGTAATAATAACGTAATTAAAAAGCTAAAAAAACGTATTATTCTCGCAAAGTTTACATTCCAATTTTTTTGATAAAAGTCTTCTGGAGAATGAAAGAAATCAATAAATACTCCAGGACAAATTAAAACAATGGGACTATTTTCTACCATGATAATAATTTTACCTTCAAGTAATGCTTGACACGCCAAATCAGGACGCTCGGTACTAACCATTTGGGGGAATACGGTATGTTTATTTTCTACTAAATATTCTCTGATATAACCACTATCTAAAATACCATCAATCGTTATTTCACGTAATCGTTTTTCGATTTTTTGAATTCTTTTTTTAGGAACTACATCTCGTAAATAGGTAATAGCGACTTTCGTTTGCGTTCTTCGTCCTAATAATAATTCGCTAATCCATAAGTTTGGATCTTTAATACGTTTTCTAATTAAACCTAAATTAATCATGTAGTTTTCCGTAAAACTATCTTTGGGTCCACGAATAATAGCTTCTCCACTAGCTTCATTGACACCGCGATCAATCATCCCTTTTGTTTCTACCGCAATCCATTCTTTACTGTCACTAGAAAGAACGCAAGTAAAACCATTGGGTAAAATATCGATGACTTCTTGTAACGTTTTTAATTTTAAAATGTTATTATTGGCTAGTTTATTTAAAAGTTCTTGGTATAAATTTTCACTAGAAAAACGAAACGTACTTTTCATTAAAAAATCACTAATTTTATCACCACTACATACACTATCTAAGAAAACATATCCGAGTTGTTTATCACCAATTGTGATAATACGTGTTTTAATATCAGTACTATTGCCAAAGATATCTTTAATTTGTTTGAATGTGTGTTCTAGTGTTTTCATACCATCACCTAGTGTTAGTATGTCCGAGCGATAATTTTTTTATGTAAATAAAAATAGATTTTCCTTTTTTTCCTTATTTTGTTGTAATTTTTGTTACAATTTAATAATTTATTTTTTCGTTCTATATCATATATATTTTTTAAAGTTGAATAAAAGTGGTTGTAAAAAAGGTTTATTTTTCGATATAATGTTTTTGGTGGTAATATGCAAGTGGAAATATTAAGATTGGATCATAATGGACGAGGTATTGGTAAGATAGATGGTAAGACTGTTTTTGTTCCGAATGCACTACCTGGAGAAATAGTTACTTTAAAAAATATAGTGGATAAAAAACGTTATATAGAAGCTGAAGTAGAAGAGTATCTTCAAACTTCTTCTAAACGCGTGAAGCCTATTTGTCCGTATTTTGGAATTTGTGGTGGTTGTGATTTGATGCATCTATCTCATCAAGATCAACTACACTATAAGCAAGACAAAGTTCGAGATATGATGGAAAGGTATGCGAAAATAGACACTAATATTATAAAGCCAATCGTATCTTGTAATGAGTTAGAATATCGTAATAAAGTCACTTTTCATGTAAGGGAAAAGTGTGGATTCTTTGCCAAAAAAAGTTATGAAGTTGTTCCGATTGATCATTGTTTTTTAATGGATGAAAAAATGAATAGTGTGTTTGAACTCATTAAGAAGGAAATACCATTAGAAGTCCTATCTACTTTTGTTCTTCGTCATTCTATGCGAAAAGGAGAAATGATGGTTATCTTTACTTTAAAAGAATCCAAAGATTTATTACCTTATGTAGAGACACTTAAGAAACAAGTGACAAGTATTTATGTTTATTATGAAGGACAATATCACTTGTTGTATGGAAATAAATATATGAGTGAACAATTACAAAATTTTGTTTTTGATATTTCTCCTAGTGCCTTTTTCCAAGTAAATACCGTAGTTGCGGAAAAGATGTATGAACAAGCCAGAAAGTATTTAAATCCATCCCAAGAGGATATTTTATTGGATTTGTACTGTGGAACAGGGACAATCGGTTTAACGATGAGTCCGTATGTATCTAGAGTAATTGGGGTAGAAGTCAATGAGTCAGCTGTACAGGATGCGAATCGAAATAAAGAACGAAACGGTATTTCTAATGCAATTTTCTATCACGCCAAAGTAAGTGATGTGATTGAAGATTTGGATGGAGCCTTAGTTGTTGTTGATCCACCTAGAGCTGGATTAGATACGAAAACGATTCAAGAATTAAAAAAGATTAAGCCAAAACGTATGACTTATATTTCTTGTGATCCAATGACACTTGCCCGTGATTTAAAACTATTAGCTAGTGATTTTGAAGTGGTGGAAATCACACCATTTGATATGTTTCCGGAAACGGATGATGTTGAAAATGTTGTATTACTTAAAAGAAAGTAGGGATTATTATGTTAGAGGTAAAAGATATCAAAAAGAAATTTATTCGAATCGATGAAAAACGAAAAAAACATGAATTTTATGCGGATAATGGTATTACTTTTCAAGCCAAAGAAGGACAAATTATCGGTATACTAGGACCTAATGGTGCAGGGAAAACAACCCTTTTACGTATGATGGCAGGTATATTAAATCCAACGAGTGGATCAATTACATTTGATGGAATGAATTACAAAAATCATGAAATTGAAATTAAGAAACAGATTGCTTATTTATCTGGAAACACGAAAATTTATAATACTTTGTCAGCTTATGAATTATTAGAGATGTGTTGCCGTATTTATGAGGTAGAAGAAAGTAGTATAAAGAAGCGTATTTTAGAAATTTCTCATAAATTACAAATGGATTCTTTTCTTTATAATCAAATAGGGAAGTTATCTACGGGTCAAACACAACGTGTAAATATTGCGCGTTGTTTAGTCCATGATCCTAAATATTACATTTTAGATGAGGCAACAAGTGGGTTAGATATTATTTCTAGTCAAGTTATTTTAGATTTTATCAAACAAGAAAAAGAACGTGGGAAAATTATTTTATATTCTACTCATTATATGGAAGAAGCTGAAAATATTTGTGATGATGTCATCATGATTAATAAAGGAGAAGTAATCAAACGAGGAACACCACAAGAAATAAAGAAAGCAACGAAAACGACAAACTTACGAGATGCCTTTTTTACCTTGATTGGAGGTGTTTCTCATGAATAATTTAAAAAATATTCTAAAAAAAGAATTAAAAGAAATGTTTCGTGATAAAAAATCATTATCGATGATGTTAATTATTCCTATCATGATTCCTTTATTGGTTCTTGGAATGTCTGCCTTATTTGAATTACAAATGAATAAACCAATTGAAGATTATAATAAAATTGGCTTTGGTTATGAATTAAGTGATGCGGAAAAAGAAATCGCGAAAGAAATGAATTTAGATGTGGTAGAGAAAAATTCAGAAAAAATAGAGGATGCTTATAAAAATGGAGAAGTAGATTTATATGTCACAAAGGATGAAAATAAATATACGATTCATGGCGAGGATAACGAGACAACGACTTATGCGACAAAATTAGTCGATAGTTATTTTGCGACTTATAAAGAAGTATTACAACGCCAATATTTAGAAAATCAAGAGATACCATCAGAAGAAGTGGTTAATATTATTACAGTAGACCATCAACTTACCGAAGTAGAAAATTTTTATGCGAGTTATATTTGTACCTATGGTTTCTTATTTATCATTATGGCTATCACGGTATCTGCGACTTATCCAGCCACCGATACCACTGCCGGAGAAAAAGAACGTGGTACACTAGAAACTTTATTAACTTTTCCAATCCGTAGTCGTGATATTATCGTTGGTAAATTTTTAAGTGTTTCATTATCTTCTGTCATCACAGGAATTCTCAGTTTAATATTAATGATGGGTTCTTTATGGATTGCCAATTCTTCTTTTGAAATTTATAAAGATGTGAATTTGATGTTATCTGGAGAAGCTATTGTATTCGCAATGGTTGTGATTCTTGCATATTCGTTCTTAATTAGTGGTTTATGTATTGCGGTAGCTAGTAAATCAAAAACTTTTAAAGAAGCACAAAGTGCATTAACACCATTAACATTTATTTCCTTCTTTCCAGG
>CALVJM010000044.1 GCA_944332155.1 uncultured Bacilli bacterium | reverse complement strand
ACAGTAATTTACACTCTTTCCCTGATCGATTTTATTTCAATATAAAACCCTTAACGCACTAAGTGTTTGAGAAAGCACTTATAAAGTGCCCTCAATTTTTTTGTGTTTTTCTTATAAGTATATTATATAATATATTTTCATATATTACAACAAAAACACTTAAAATACTTTTAAGCGTTTTTATATACACGAAAATAGATATAAGTTAATAAAAATTTTTAAGTAGGAAGTTTGTATGAAAAACATGAATTATATTTCATTTAGGCAGTGTTCTTTAATATAATTCTTAATTTCACGATCAGATAAAACACTACCCTCTGATACAATCGTATCTTCTATTATTAGTGCTGGAGTCACTTTAATAGAATATTTATTTTTATCATCCGAATTAATTTTTTCAATATTCAAAGGAATGTCTAACTCTCTTTCAACTTTATTTAGATTCTTGATAATTTTCATTCCATTACTACAATTCGCACCAATAATCCTTATTCTCACCAGATCACCTATCTTTCATAATTAAAGTATAATTTTTTCATATGAAAGAAATATGTTTTAGAAATGAAATTTTTGAGAAATGATATTAGTATGTTCTTAAAAATAAATTCCATACTAAAAATGGTGAGACTATGAACTATGGATTATATATAATTATTTTTTTATCGAAAGTCTTAGAAAACGCACTAGCTACCTTACGCCTAATTGTTGTTGCGAACGGAAAAAAGAATCTTGGAGCTATCTTACAATTCCTAATTACTTTAGTTTGGGTGTTGGTTACCGGAACTGTAGTCAAAGACATTGGTAAAGATCCATTAACAATTTTCTTTTTTGCCTTTGGTGCATATATAGGATCATATACTGGTAGTTTTATCGAACAAAAGATGGCAATGGGAACTAATTTAGTAATTGCGGTTGTAAACCCTAACAAATTAGATTCTATTATAGATACTATGAGTAATTATGGATTTAGTGCGACCACTATAGACGGCCATGGTATTTATGGAAAGAAAAAAATACTATTTATTATGATTCCACGTAAAAAAAGAAAATATGTTGTTCATATTATTAAAAACATTGATAAGAAAGCAATGATTTTATCAGAAACTACAAAGAATTTATATGGTGGGTATTTAGCTTAAATTATTAAATAAATAAGCTTTATCAGTTATGACATATATATCTTTTTTTTGAAATTCTTTTATATTTTTTTCTTGATTTACGGTCCACACAAAATTAACTTCTTTATTTTTGACTGGATAAAGATGATAATTTAAACTAATAAAATCAAAACCATCTTGGTGATGTTCATTAATCAAACGTGTGACAATTATTCCAATAGGATATTTAGGAAATTTCTTTTTTAAATAATGTAAAATATCCGTGTTAAAACTACATAAATAGTAATTTAGTGTTTTCTTTTTTAAAACAGCAATTACACGATTTACATAAGTTTGATAATCTGTTCCTTCATATTTTAATTCAATCAAGATTAATTTAGTTGTTTTTAATTTTCGAATAAATTCTAAAAATGTAAGAATTCGAGTTGGATGTTGTTTTGTACCAAAATTATATCTTTGTAATTCTTTTAATGTGTAATTGTGCAACAATCCACTACCGTCGCTTACCCGATTGATACTCATATCATGACACACAACTAACTGATTGTCCTTAGTTAAGCGCACATCACACTCTATTCCACTAATATAATCTTTTTTAAGACAGTTTTCAAATGCCAACCAAGAATTTTCTTGAAAAGAATGATTATTTTTACCTCGATGAGCGATTAATTTCATAAGATCACCTATCTAAGTATATGAAAAAGATGCTTATACCATTAGCATCTTTTTTACTTCCTTATACAACTCTTCATGAATTTCTTCTACTGATTTAATACGATTTGTTGCACATTCTATCGTTTTCCATTTATATACACTTGATAATTCAATATATGCATTCTCAGCCATTTGTAAATGTTTTTCATCTTTTTCTAATTCGTCTGTTTTTTCTTTTCGATTTTGTTTTAATACTTTAGTAAATTCATATGGCATATGTAAGAAAATTGCAATATCAGGTTTTGGTAATTCTAATAATTTAAATTCTAAAATATCCAGCCACGCATACATATTCATTCTTTCTTTTGTGTCTTCTATTTTACCACCTTGGTGAGCCATATTAGAATATACATAACGATCCAAAATAACATGAACCCCTTGATCCAATAAAGATTGAATTTTAGGCATATTATAACGACGATCAGCAGCAAAATAAAGTGCGGCCACTTTTGGATCTACTTTAGGAGCAGTTTCTGAAAACCATCCTTCTCCTATATACTCTTTTCCTAAATAAGGGCCTCCAACAATACGTCCAGTTGGTGTATCATACATTGGAAAAGACTGATATTCAACATGAATGCCATCTCTTCTTAAATGTTCAATTAATAACTTTGATTGAGTTTCTTTACCTGAACAATCTGTTCCTTCGATTACAATTAACTTACCACGCATACCATTACCTCCTTATTTCGCTATTGGAAAACGAATAGGTCCCATATGTCTATACTGTTTAATTTTTATATCTTTTTGTTCAATTGAAGTATCAAAATCATAGAAATTTTTTACATCTGGATTTAGCCATAAGATAGGTGCTTCATAACTTCCATTTTCTTGAAATCTTTGAATTTGTTCTTCAATACCTTTGATTTGATTTTCATAAATATGTAAATCTTTAATTGTCCATAATATTTTTCCTGGTTTATATCCAGTTGTATGAGCAACCATAGATAATAAAACCGCATATTGAGTTACATTAAACGGTAACCCTAAAGGCATATCACAACTACGTTGATGAACAACTAAATTTAAATATTCACCTGTAATATCCCATTCCGTACAAAATACACAAGGTTCTAATACTCCGGTCTTCAAAAAAACTTCTTGATATAAACTAATAACTCGACGACGATCATTAGGATTATGTTGAATAGAATTTAATAATTTATCCATTAATTGATAATAAGATACAATATATCCGTAAGCTGTCCCAATCGTTCCAGCAAATTCTTTTCCAATGTATTTTCTTACAATTCCCTTTTGTAATTGATTATTTTCATCTAAATACATTTGTTCTGCTTGCCAATACCCATCTTCATCAATCATCCACTCATCCCAAATGTGATTATTACGTTCATGAAGCCAAGCAATATCATTCCTCTGTACCTGATAAATCCATTGAATTTCACTAATTGCATTTTTAAAAAATAATTGTTTTGTGGTTAAAATTGGAAACTCTTTTTGTAAATCAAATTCAAAACAATAGGTCGGTAATTTTATTGTATCTATCCCTGTTCGATTTTGAACTTTAGTTCCCTCAGTTAATACTTTTTTTGCTGCTTTAATATAGTCTCTATCCCATTTTGTCATTCTATAACCTACTTTCTTGTCTTTATTTTATACCGAACAAACGTTTAAGTCAATAGTTATTTTCTTTTTCGTAAATATTTCACACGTTCATACGGAAGCGGTTCATTAAAAGAATCAATTGTTTGACTTTCCCAGTCTGTTTCATTCCACTTTGGAAAATACGTATCACATTGTAAAACATTCATCTTTACGTGTGTAATATACATTTCATCCGCATATGGTAAAAGCAGTTGATAAATTTGACCACCACCAATAATATATATATCTTTATTGGGAAATTTATGAAATATTTCATCTATACTAGTAACACATAAAAAGTCTTTATCTATTGAAGAATGTGAAAATACAACATAATGACGATTCTTTAATTTTCGTGGCAATGATTCTAATGTTTTTCTCCCCATTACAATAATTTGATTCATCGTCATTCGTTTAAAAAATTGTAAATCTTCTGGAATGTGCCATAATAACTGATTTTGAAAACCTAATTCACGATGAGGACCTATAGCAGCAATCATGATAACTTTTGTCATTAACCAACAATATTATTATTAGAATCAAAAGTTACATCTAAAAATTTACGACTAGCCAAAAAATCACACATGTGAACAAAACGTTGATATTTATTAGATGGTTTAGGTAATACTTCGTTACCATTGTAATCAGTAGTCCACTGCCCCATATGAGCTTCAATCATATTACATAAGACATTGATTTCATTTTCGGTTAAAGTTAATTCTTCCTTATGACTTTTAATTAACTCACAAACAATTAAGGGATGATCAAAACGAGTATATTTTTCTTTCTCGATTCCAGATTTGCATCCATCATGTAAAATCATAGCCATTAACATCATATCTTTTTCGGCGTTTGTATAACTATACCCAATACAATCATTATTTAACAATTCATACCCCATACGCACTACTACTTTCGTATGTCTTACTAAACCACCATCACCTAAAGCAAATGATGGATGATACTTTCCGGTAGAAGAGGCAGGTATTTCAAAAAAATAATCAGGTAATAAACTAATTAGAATTTGAATATTTTCTTTATATTTAGGATTTTTAATATATCTAATTTCTCTTTCAAATATTTTTAATTTATCCATATAACTACTCACCTATAAAATAAATTAAAATAGAGTTGGCAACATACTGATATTCATTCGGTATATATAAGTAATCTCCATTCTCTTTTAATTTTCCTTTCTTTAATAATTCTTCTATTTCAAACACATCTTCGATATGTTCGTGATATTTCTGATAAAAAGAAGATTTAGAAACTCCATTCATTTTTCTAAGTCCTAATATCATTTCATTTTCTTCTTGTTCTCGTTTAGATAGTTCGTGTTGTTCAGCAATATAATGTCCGTTTTGGTAATTCGTTAAACTTCTGGTGTTTTCATAACGTATATTTTGAATATAACCACTAGCTCCTAAACCAAAACCATAGTATTCTTCATTATTCCAATACGTTAAATTATGTTTGGATTCATATCCCTTTTTAGCAAAATTACTAGTTTCATAATGTACATATCCTGCTTCTGTTAACCTTTCTTTAATTACCTCATACATTTTAGCATCCATATCTGAATCAATATTATGAATTTTTTTAATACCTAATATAGTATGTGGCTCAATAATTAAAGAATACGTAGAAACATGAGGTACATCTAACGATAAAAAGAAATCAACATCTTCAAGTACTTCTTTTACACTTTCTTTAGGAAAAGCATACATTAAATCAATATTAATATTAGAAAAGCCTATTTCTTTCATTTCATGTATTTTACTTCTAACCATATCACTAGTATGATGCCGATTTAAAAAGTTTAAGTACGATTCATGGAAAGTTTGAACCCCCACACTCAATCGGTTTACACCATACTCCTTTAATAACCATAATTTTTCCTTTGTAATATTTTCAATATTACATTCAAAAGAAAACTCAAGATTATCATCCTTTTTAAAAACACATAGGATTTCTAATAATGTTCTTAAATCTTCCATATCGAGGGCACTTGGTGTTCCACCACCAATATAAAGTGTTTTAATTAGCTCACCCTTATAACGCTTTTGGATTTCTTTTTGCAAACAAGTAAGATATTTTTTAATCCATGATTTATGATATAAAACCTTACAAAAATCACAATAACTACAAATTGATTCACAAAAAGGAATATGTATATATACTGACTTCACTTTACCACCATCATCATTGTAACATAAATCATCTGTTTTTTTCAAAAAAATAGATGAGTCGATGACTCATCCACGATAATGTATTTTAAAATTTTTATTTAATTTTACAAGAACTTTTTGTTCTAAATCAACATCTATATTTCCTAACACTTCCTCAAAAGCACCAATGATATCTTTTTCTGATACTTCATTTCTCTCAGCATTTCTCTCAGCAATTTCTGATAATGGAACTCCAGATAAGAAATCATGAGCAGCTTTTAAAATCTTCAAATCAATAGATGGTTGATATCTAGATTGTTGTTCTAGTCTAACTTCTTGTTCTACTTGATTTATTAATTCATTTACTTTTGATAAAGTATTTGTATTATGTCGAATCTGTTTAAGCACAGATATATAATAACTTTTATCACTTGTCTTATCTAATTTTTTTAAATTATCATAAACTAACTGCATAGAGCGTTTGCGATCATATCCTAGTTTGTCAATAATTAGATAAACTGGAACATCTTTATTTTCATCTGCTAAAATAGCTTCCGCTAACTCTTTGGTACGTTTGTTTATTAAATCTCTACGATATTGACTTTTTTTACTATTTTGATTAAAAATACAAATTATCTGTTCATAATAATCCAATGAAATTTCTTTTAAGTAAGTATTAATCCAACGCTTGAAAGTCGTTTTAGGAACATTAAAATTTTCAGCAGTAATTGAGGTGGATACATGTTGATTATTATTATATTGTTCAAGCATCCACTCTACCATTTCTATTAATAATCTTTTAATTTCATCTTCGCTACGATACACCTTTTTCATTAGAAAATCCCCCTTCAATAAATCTAGATTATAATATCAAAAAGACTAGTTTTTGTCAAACTAATCTTCTTCCATTCGAAGAACAGATAAAAAGGCTTCTTGAGGAATTTCCACACTTCCTACCATCTTCATTCGTTTCTTTCCTTCTTTTTGTTTTTCTAACAGTTTACGTTTACGGGAAACATCTCCACCATAACATTTTGCAAGTACATCTTTACGTACGGCCTTTACGTCTGCACGGGCTATCGCTTTATGACCAATCGCAGCTTGAATAGGAACTTCAAACTGTTGTCTAGGAATTAATTTTTTTAAATTATTTACAACTGCTTTACCACGATTATACGCAAAATCCTTATGTACAATAACTGAAAGAGCATCTACTACTTCTCCATTAAGAAGAATATCCATTTTAACCAAGTCACTTTCTTTATATCCTATCATCTCATAGTCAAATGATGCATAACCTTTAGTAGAAGACTTTAATTTATCAAAAAAGTCATATACAATTTCAGATAGTGGAATTTCATAATGAATGTTAACTCTCGTTTGGTCTAAATATTCCATAGACACATAATTACCACGTTTACTTTGACATAATTCCATAATAGGTCCAATATATTCTGCAGGAACAAATATATTAGTACGAATATAAGGTTCCTCAATCTTTTTAATCTTAACACGATCGGGCATTTTTACTGGACTATCCACCATTAAATGACTACCATCAGTTAGTGTAACATCATAAACAACAGATGGACTAGTAGCAATAAGAGCAATCCCAAATTCTCTTTCAATACGTTCTTCGATAATATCCATGTGTAATAAACCTAAGAAACCACAACGAAAGCCAAAACCAAGCGCTTTACTAGTCTCTGGCTCAAATTCTAAAGAAGCATCATTTAATTTCAGTTTATCTAAAGCTTCTCGTAAATCAGGAAACTTAGAAGACTCTACAGGATATAAACCACAAAAAACCATTGGTTTCATCGGTTGATAACCAGCAAGTGGCTCTTGTGCCGGGTTATCTTTAATCGTGATTGTATCTCCTACTTTTACATCTTTAATATCTTTGATACTCGCACATAAATATCCGACTTCTCCTGTCATCAATTTTTCTTTTTGAATTTCTTTAGGAGTATGAACACCAAGTTCTACAACCTCATAACTTGCACCGGTTGCCATCATTTGAATAGTATCCCCTACTTTAACTGAACCATTAACTACACGAATACTTGCGATAATACCACGATAAGAATCAAAATAACTATCAAAAATAAGAGCTTGTAATGGTTTCTTTTCTTCCCCACTAGGAGCTGGTACCTTTTCAATCACACGTTCAATTAACTCTTGAATACCAATACCATTTTTCGCACTAGTTAAAATAATATCTTCTTCCTCAAAACCTAATTGTTCCATCAACTCTCTTTTTACTTTTTCAGGGTCCGCATTAGGTAAATCTATTTTATTAATAACTGGAATAATAGTTAAATCGCTATCTAATGCTAAATATAGATTGGCAAGCGTTTGAGCTTCTATTCCTTGGGCTGCATCTACGACCAAAATAGCCCCCTCACAGGCAGCTAGACTACGACTAACTTCATAAGAAAAATCTACATGTCCTGGTGTATCAATCAAATGTAGTAAGTATTCTTCTCCTTGATATGTATAATGTAATTCAACCGCATTTAATTTAATAGTAATTCCGCGTTCTCTTTCTAAATCCATACTATCTAACAATTGATCTTGACGTTCACGTTCCGTAATCGCACCTGTTAATTCTAAAATACGATCAGCTAAGGTACTTTTTCCATGATCAATATGTGCGATAATCGAAAAATTTCTTATATGACTTTGTTTCATAATATCACCTATTTTTTCACATCTATATAACATTATATAATAAAGTTGTAAAAACGCCAAGAGAAAAAAGGGTTTCCCCTTTTTAATAAATAAATAATGAACCTAAAATAATGGCAAGCAAAATATAAAGTACAATTACGACAATATATCCAGCACCATCATTATGTGTTTCACAAGTTGGTTGATTGTTTTGACAAGCCATAAAACTTACCTCCTTTTATTAAATATAAGCTCCAAGTATAATGATTAAAAGAATAAATAGAACTAAAACGATAGCTGCTCCGCTTACACCATTCGTATTACACATATAACATTCCTCCTTTTTTATCTTTTCACAGTATTGTATGGAATTTTTTAGAATATGTGATTACTTCCGTCTAAAATATTGTATTTTTAAGAAATTTTTGATAATATATTAATTGTATACTGAAGGGAGAATTTATGAAAAAGAAACTATTAATTGCTAGTCTTTGTGCAATGTTACTTGTCACAGGATGTGGCCAAAAAGCAAAATTAAAAGATGGAAAAGAAGTTGTTGCTGAAATAGAAGGGAAAACAATTACAGCTGAAGATTTATACGATGAACTTCGTTCTCAAGGTGGAACAACAGTCTTAATTAATATGATTGATGAATTCATCGCCAATAAAGAAATCGAAACTGATGAGAGTGCAAAAGAATATGCTCAAAATCAATTGGATACTTTAAAAGCACAATATGAACAATCTGGACAAGATTTTACAGCTGCTTTAACAAGTGCTGGATACAAAAACGAAAATGAATTTAAAGAATTACTTATCTTAGATTACAAAAAGAATAAAGTAGTTGAAAACTATATTAGTGATAATCTAACTGATGAAGAAATCCAAGAATATTATGATAATGATGTATTTGGTGAAATGACAGTAAAACATATCTTAATTACACCGGAAACAACAGATGATATGTCAGAAGAAGATACTGAGAAAGCTGAAAATGAAGCTAAAAAGAAAGCTGAAGAAGTTATTGAAAAATTAAATAATGGTGAAAAATTCGATGATTTAGTAAAAGAATATTCTGACGATGAAGGATCTAAAGATAATAATGGTTTAGTTGAAAACTTTACCAAAGATGGTGTAGTTAGTGAATTCTGGGATGCATCTATCGAACTAAAAGATGGTGAATATACCAAAGAACCTGTTAAAAGTGAATACGGATATCATGTTATTTATCGTGTAAGTCAAAAAGAAAAAGCTAAATTAAAAGATGTTAAAGACGACATCAAAGAAAAATTAGTAGAAGAAAAATTAAATAGCGATGCTGAACTTGCTACAAAAACATGGGTTGAAATCCGTAAAAAATATAAATTAGATATCAAAGATGACGATATCAAAAAAGCATATAATGAATCTAATGACTAGTCATAATTGAACTAGTCTCTTTTTATATCAAAAAAAGGATTATCAATCCTCTTTTATAACTTTGTAATCTCGTCTAATGATAGTTCAGTCAACCTACTAATTATTTCATTAGACATTCCTTCTTCCTTCATTTTCTTGGCAATACTAATCTTTTCTTTAGATTGACCTTCTTTTAGGCCTTGCTTCTTCGCATACTCCAATCTAGAATTATTCTCCCACTCTTTCATCTTCTCGCCATCATATAATCCTATAAACTGACTATCTTCTGTTAAATGTA
>CALVJM010000043.1 GCA_944332155.1 uncultured Bacilli bacterium | reverse complement strand
AGGTAAAAGAAAAGGAGAAATCGAAGGGAGAAAAGTTGGTATAAAAGAAGGTAGAAAAGAAGGTAGAAAAGAAGGTAGAAAGGAAGGGAGAAAAGAAGGAATTGAAGAAGGATACAATTCCGGAATAAAAGCTGTAGCCAGAAAAATGAAAGAAAGTGGTCAAACTAATGAATATATTAAAGAAGTAACAGGTTTATCTATAAAAGAAATAGAAAAATTATAGTATTCTATTTCTTTATATAATAAGAAATTAGGAAACTTATATTTGAAACAATGACAAGCATTGTGATTCATTTTTTAGTATGATTGTGTAAACTATCGTACTATTGACGAATAATGTATTTTAATTATGGTAGAATTATATGTGGTTAAGTAATGAATATAGAATGTTAAATTAGCCTTTTGGCTATTTTCTTTTTGTTGATTATAAAGGCTTTTCCGTGTTATAATGTTATTGATAATACTAGGAGGTACAACATGGCAAAAAAGAAGAAAAAAAAGAATACAAAAAAGAAAAATCAAGGTTATGAGATAGAGTTACAAGGACTTATTTTAATTCTTATTACCATTATTGGTTTTGGTCGTTTTGGAATTGTTGGAAAATTAGTAAGTTCTTTTGCGTCATTTCTAGTAGGTGCTTGGTATAATGTTTTATTAGTTGCACTTTTTATTATTGGTGTTTATATGATGATTAAACGAGAAAGGCCAGATTATTTTACATCCAAGTTATTTGGAGTTTATATTTTTTGCATTGGTATTTTAGTTTTTTCTCATATTGGATATTTAAATGAAACTGATTTAAAAGGATTTGAAATTATTAAAGAAACAGTGGATAACTTTCTTGCTTCTACTGTTAGTATTTCCAATATTCAAGGTGGTGGACTTATTGGTTCTATTTTCTCTTGTCTTTTTGTGGAATTATTTGATATTGAAGGAACGCAAATTGTTTCATGGGCATTATTAATAGGTGGCTTTGTGATGTTTACAGGTATTTCTATTGCTGATTCTATTAAATATATGACAGATAAAGCAAAAGAAACTATTAAAGGTGGAAAAGAATTACGTAAGAAAGATAAAGCTGATATTAAAAAAGCAGAAGATGATTATGAACAAGAAACAGATGGTAAAGTGGTTATTAGTAGTGTTGATGAATTAATTCATGCGAAAGAAGATACACCAAAAGAACCATTAAAGGTCAATGAAACAACAGGCGAGATTATTGAAAACAAAGGGTATTCTTATCCTCCAATTACACTATTAAACGAGGCACCAAAACGTAATAATAAAGCGAATGAAACGGTAATTAAGGATAATGTTAAATCTTTAGTTCAAGTGTTAAGCGATTTTGGTATTAGTGGAAAAGTTGTTGCAGCTCATATTGGACCAACTGTTACACAGTATGAATTAGAAATTAAAGCTGGAACTAAAGTAAGTAAAATCTTGGGTATTAACCGTGAGATTGCTTTAGCTTTAGCAGCCAAAGATGTTCGTATTGAAGCACCTATTCCAGGTAAAAAAACGATTGGAATTGAGATTCCTAATAAAGTTACAAGTATGGTTTCTGTACGTGAAATTTTAGAAGCAATTCCTAAAAATAAACAAAATTCTAAATTATTAGCGACGCTTGGTCGTGATATTATGGGAGATCCTATATATTGTGAAATTAATAAAACGCCACATTTATTAGTTGCGGGATCTACTGGTAGTGGTAAATCTGTATGTATTAATAGTATTATTGTTTCTATTTTAATGCGTGCTAAACCAGATGAAGTAAAATTAGTATTAGTAGACCCTAAAAAAGTAGAACTTAGTATGTATAATGGTGTTCCACACTTATTGACACCAGTTGTAACGGACCCTAAAAAAGCTAATATTGCATTAAAGAAAATCGTTGTTGAGATGGAAAACCGTTATGATTTATTTAGCAATAGTGGAACTAAAAATATTGCTGGATACAATGCTTATGTGGAAAAACAAAATAAAAATCGTTCTGAAGATGATCAACTTCGTAAATTACCATTTATTGTGGTTATTATTGATGAGTTAGCAGATTTGATGTTGGTTGCTGCTAAAGAGGTAGAAGATTCTATTATGCGTATTACCCAAATGGCTCGTGCGGCAGGAATTCACTTAATTGTTGCAACCCAAAGACCATCAACGGACGTTATTACAGGAGTTGTAAAATCAAATATACCTTCTCGTATTTCTTTTGCGGTGTCATCAGGAATAGACTCTCGTACTATCTTAGATCAAACAGGTGCGGAGAAATTACTTGGAAAAGGTGATATGTTATTCTCTATGCAAGGAGAAGGAACACCAGTTCGTGTTCAAGGTACCTTTATTGATGAAGAAGAGATTAAACGTGTAGTTGATTATACTATCGAACAACAAAAAGCACATTATGATGAATCCTTCTTGGTAGAAGCTGAAGATCGTGGTGCTACATCAATGGTTGATGGACATGATGATTATGAAGAACCTTTATATAATGAAATTGTAGAATTTGTAATTCAAAGTGGAAAAGCAAGTGCATCTTTATTACAACGTCGCTTTCGTTTAGGTTACAATCGTGCTGCTCGTTGTATTGATCTTTTAGAAGAACGAGGTATTATCGGACCATCCCGTGGATCAAAACCACGTGAAGTTTTGGTAAAACTAGAAAGTAAGGAAGAGGATTAAATGATAAAAGTAGTGAAAAATATTTGTTTGGTGATTGTATTATTAGTTACAGGCTATGGTATTATCTTTAACATTTCTCATTTTGTTTCATTACGCCAAACAATTACTTATAATTTTGAAAGTGAAACTATGAAAAAGATTAATAATAATAAAAAAATAACGGAAATTACCCAAAATAAAATTAATGAATTATCAGAGGGTACATTTACAGCAGATGAAATAGAAACGATTCAAAATGATTTTATGATGATTACTGAAACTTGGAATGAAATGAGTTTATGGAAATTAGAGGGAAAGAAAAAATTAAATATTAATGAAGTTTATGCTCTAAAAAGACAGATTTATTCGTTACCATTATTACCAATTACCAGTTTAACTAAAATAAAAGACCGTTATACGAATGATTCTTATGAAGAAGTATTAAATCAAATATTAGTTTCTGCGAGTGCGAGTGCAGATAATGATTTTTCTTCGGCTCAAGATAGTTATCGACATACTATTTCTCTAGATATGAGTGAAGCAGAATCTTATTTAAATATGTATATGGAATATGTCAATTATTTAAGTCAATGGGTCATAGAATACGGGGGTGCTACTAATGCGTAAGTTTTTATTACCAACACATTTACTTTTTGCATTTATTGCCGTTGCCTGTCTTTGTTTATCAGTAAGTGATTTATCTTATTTTAATTTAATTATTTATGTTCCATTGATGATTATTCTATTGTTAGATGTTATTTTAACCCTTTATGATTTAGTCACAAGAAGACAACATGTATTAGAAAATAATCTTTATAATGGTCTTCATATTGGCTTTTATTTCTATATTACACTTGTTTATATTCGTTTATTTTTTGATTATGGTATGTTATATATTAACGGTAATCTCGCAATGCGTTTTGTATTTGTTGATTATCAATTAATATTCTTTTTGATAGGTGCGATTGCTTTAGTTATTTATCATATTTGTAGTGAATTTAATGAATCTATTCCTACTACTAAAAAAAGAAAACGTAATCATAAAGCGAATAAAATCAAATAGTATACACTTATAATGTATACTATTTTCTTATTGATTGCTTTATTTTATTAATTATATTATAATGTTTTTAGATAGGGTGATATTATGGAATTTACTTATACAATAAAAAAGAATGATTTAGTTAAATATTTAAAAGAAAGACATCGTACAACAAATTTTTTTTGTTTGATATTGTTTGTTTTTCTAGCTATTATGATTAATTTTAAAGTATTTATGGATAATACATTATTAATGACTATAGGTTTAATTATATTAGTTGTTGTAGTCGCATTACTTATTATGCTTGTTAATCATATTTTTATTAAATTCTTAATTCGAAATATGGAAAATAAAAAGTTAACTTTTGGACGCCATCATGTAAAAGTAGATAATAAACATATTGAAGATACGATTCATAAAAACACTCTTTCTATTTTATGGACAGATGTGCGAGATATAACAATGGATGAACGTATGATTGTGATAAAACCAAAAGACCAACGAGTAAATTTAGTTTTTCATCAATCAATACTAAAAAAAGAACATTATGATGGATTAAAAAATGGATTGAAAATAATTATAAAAGATAGTATGTATACTATTTTTTCTTAAGGAGGAATATTTATGACACCACATATGAATGCAAAAAAAGGAGAAATTGCAAAAACTGTTTTAATGCCGGGAGATCCGTTACGTGCAAAATATATTGCTAATCGTTATTTAGAACATGTTAAACTTGTGAATGAAGTACGAGGAATATTAGCTTATACAGGAATATATAAAGGCAAGGAAGTTACGATTATGGCATCAGGTATGGGATGTCCTAGTATGGGAATCTATTCTTATGAATTGTATAATTTTTATGATGTAGATCGAATTATTCGTATTGGATCTTGTGGAGCTTATACGAAAGATTTAAATTTATATGATTTGATATTAGCGACGGAATGTTACTCTAATTCTAATTATGGAAAGTATCAAAATGGAGATACTAAAGATGTATTATCGTCGACTACTTCTTTGAATGAACAGATTGAAAGAACAGCTCAACAAATGAATTTATCTTTACATAAAGGAAGAATTTATTCTAGTGATGTTTTTTATGGTAGTGTAGTCGAACCACAAAACATGTTTGCAGAACATCAATGTTTAGCAGTAGAGATGGAATCATTTGCGTTATTTCATAATGCCCAAGTTTTACAAAAAGAAGCAGCTTGTATTTTAACTGTATCTGATAATATGATAACCAAAGCAGAAACAACAAGTGAAGAACGTGAAAAAAGTTTTAATGAAATGATTGAATTAGCATTAAACTCTATCTTATAAAATTTAAAATATGGTATATACTAAGGTTAGGATGGGTGATAATATGAATTATAAAAAATATGATATGGGTTCTTTTCATTTACATGTCATATCAACTACCAGATTTAAAACAGTTGGTTTAAAAGTAAATTTTAAGCGACCTGCCAAAAAAGAAGAAGTAACCATTCGGAATTTTTTAAATCAAATATTGTTAGAATCAACTAATCGATACAAAAGTCGCCGTGAATTAGCACTCGAAGTAGAAAATTTATACAATGTTTCTTGTGGAATTCGTTCCTCTTTATCGGGAAATTATTTAGTGACTATTTTTGATGCTTTACTTTTAGATGAAAAATATACTGAAAAAGGTTACATGAAGAAATCGATTGAATTTTTTCTAGAAATGTTATTACATCCTGATGTTTCTAATGGTGCTTTTCGTGATGATGTTTTTCATTTGGTAAAAACTAATTTAATTAATCAAATTAAAAGTTCATCAGATGCACCAACTACTTATGCGACCGAAAAAATGTTGGAACACTTAGATGCCAATTTACCAATTTCCTATCGTATTTATGGTTATTTAGAAGACTTAGAAAAAATTACACCACAATCTCTTTATGAATATTATAAAAATATGATTCATAGTGATGAAATTGATATTTTTATTTGTGGTAATGTTAATCCTGAAGAGATGAAACAGTTATTTCAAGAACTATTCACTATAAATACTTTAAAAAGAACTCGTGGTTCTCACTATATTAAACATAAGAAAGTACGTAAACGTTCTCATAGTTTTATAGAAAAGAAAAACTTAAAACAAAGTTCTCTTAGTATTGGATGCAAGTTAATGCCACAATCTGATTTTGAACGCTTCTATGTCGGATATATTTATAATATTATTTTGGGTGGAGGTAGTAATTCTAAATTGTTTCAAGTTGTTCGTGAAAAACATTCTCTTTGTTATACCATTCACTCTAGATATTTAAACGTAAATTCTTTACTGTTAATTTCAGCAGGAATAAATAAAGAAGATTATAAAAAAGCGGTTTCTTTAATAAAAAGACAGTTAAAGGCAATGGTTCAAGGAAATTTTACTGAGGAACAATTAGAACAAGCAAAAATGATTTATATTAGTGGATGTAAAGAATTATTTGATAGTCCAGCTGCTATTATTAACACATATATCAGCTATGTATATTTAAATGTTGATGAAGTAGAAACTAGAATTCAAAATATTCAAAAAGTGACAAAAGAAGATGTTATAAAGTTTGCGAAAAATGTTTATTTAGATACCATTTTCCTATTGGAAGGAGATGCGCATGAATAAGATTGAGTTAAGAGGATTAGATACTTATGTATATACTGAAGTCTTAGAGAGTGGATTACAAATATTTGTAGTGCCTAATGAAAATGTAAACAAAACTTATGTGACTTATTCTACAAAATTAGGATCTGTATATGATGAATTTGTTCCGATTGGCGAAAAAGATTTTATAAAAGTCCCACTAGGAGTAGCGCATTTTTTAGAACATAAAGTTTTTGAACAAGAAGATGGTACAGATCCTTTTGAATTTTTTTCTAGCCATGGTGCGAGTGCGAATGCAAATACATCTAATTATAAGACAACTTATTTATTTCAAACAACAGATGATGTAAAAGAAAATTTAGAGTATTTATTACATTATGTAGAAAGTCCTTATTTTACTGATGAGAATGTTGAAAAAGAAAAAGGAATTATTGAACAAGAATTATTAATGTATGCGGACGATCCTTATAATGTATTGTATGAAATGACTCTTTATAATACGTTTGTCGAACATCCTATGAAATATTCAGTGGGTGGTACCGTTGAAAGTATTCATAAAATTACTAAAGAAGATTTATATACTTGTTATAATACTTTTTACCATCCAAGTCGTATGTTTGTTGTAGTAACAGGTAATGTTAAACCAGAAGAAATAATTAATATTATTAGTGAACACGAAAGTAAACGTTCTATTTTACCTGCCGAACCAGTTAAAATTAAATTAGTTGATGAACCCGACGAAGTGTTTAAAAATCATGAAGAACGTGTAATGGAAGTTAGTATTCCTAAAGTTACTGTTGCTTATAAAATACGTCTAGATGCGTTTAATGATTTATCTTTACGCGACATTAAAATTTATCTTAGTCAATTATTTTCTCTTCAATTTTCTGATACTTCTTTGTATGTAGAAGAATTAAAAAAGAAAGAATTAATTGATGATAGTTTTGCTATAAATACGGTTTATACAGATACTCATGCCGTAATTATGATTAGTAATGAAACAAATTATGTCAATGAAGTTGTTAAAGCTATTCAAGAAGGTGTAAAACAACTTCATGTAACAGAAGAAGAAGTAGAACGAATGAAAAAAACGTTAATTAGTTCCCAAATATATATGAGTGATAATATTTTCCGTATGAATAATTTTATTATGAATTGTATGATTCAGGATGGAGAAATTAATACTAACAAAGTAGAAGAAATAAAAAAAATGAATTTAAAAGATATGGAGTATGTTTTAAATAATTTAGATCTATCTAATTCAACAGTTAGTGTAATTCAAACGCCGAGAAAACAAAAATAATAGAAGAAAGCTTTGAAAAATAAGGCTTTTTTTGATATAATGAATAGTAGGTGATAAACATGGTAAAGTATGATGAGAGTTCCATCAAAATTTTAGAAGGTCTTGAAGCAGTGCGAAAGAGACCTGGTATGTATATTGGATCAACAGATAAACGCGGACTCCACCATTTAGTTTGGGAAATTGTTGATAATGGAATTGACGAAGTTATTAATGGTTATGGAAAACGTATCAAAATAGTTCTTCATAAAGATCATAGTGTATCAGTAACCGATGAAGGTCGTGGTGTTCCTGTTGGAATGCATAGTAGTGGTATGTCGACTCCAGAAGTTATTTATACAGTTTTACACGCAGGTGGTAAATTTGAAGCTGGTGGATATAAAGTATCTGGAGGATTACATGGAGTAGGAGCTTCCGTGGTAAATGCATTAAGTAAATGGATGGAAGTTACTACTAAACGTGATGGATATGAGTATTTTATTCGTTTTAAAGACGGTGGGAAAACAGAGGTTCCATTGAAAAAAATAGGTAAAACAAATAAAACTGGAACTATGGTTCGTTTTTTACCGGATGATGAAATTTTCTCAACCACAAACTTTTCTTTTACAACTATTTGTGAACGTATGCAGGAATGTGCATTTTTATTAAAAGGATTAACTGTTGAAGTACTTGATGAAGAGGATGAAAAACAAGAGATATATCATTACGAGAAAGGTTTAGAAGCTTTCGTTGATTCTATTAATGATGGTCGTAAAACATTACATCCTGTGGTTAGTTTTGATGGTGTAAAAGATGGAATTCACGTTGAAATTGCGATGCAGTATACAGAAACATATTCTGAAAATTTAATTTCATTTGTTAATAATGTCAAAACAAACGACGGAGGAACTCATGAAATTGGTTTTAAAACAGCTTTAACTAGAGTATTTAATGATTATGCAAGAACTAATGGCTATTTAAAAACTAAAGATAAAAACTTTGAAGGAAATGATACCCGAGAAGGTTTAACCGCTATTATTAGTCTTCAAATACCAGAGGAACTTTTACAGTTTGAAGGACAAACAAAAGGAAAATTAGGTACAAGTGAAGCACGTAATATTGTAGATAATATTGTATCTGAAAAATTACAATACTTTCTAGAAGAAAATAAAGAAGCTGCGGATAAAATCTTGGGAAAAATGTTAAAAAGTAAAGTAGCCCGTGAAGCTGCAAGAAAAGCCCGTGAAGCTGCTCGTGCCGGAAAAGATAAGAATAAAAAAGAACGTATTTTAAGTGGAAAATTGACACCTGCTCAAGGAAAAGATTCTTCCATTAATGAATTATTCTTAGTCGAGGGAGATTCAGCTGGCGGAAGTGCTAAAGGTGGACGTGATCGAAAATTCCAAGCTATTTTACCACTTCGTGGAAAAGTAATTAATGCCGAAAAATCTAAACTAGAAGATATGATGAAAAATGAAGAAATTAACACCATTATTCATACAATTGGTGCTGGTGTAGGAAGTGACTTTGATGTTAAAGATTCTCATTATGATAAAGTCATTATAATGACCGATGCCGATGATGATGGTGCGCATATTCAGATTTTATTATTGACTTTCTTTTATCGTTATATGAAACCACTTATTGAAGAAGGTCATCTTTATATTGCCATGCCACCACTTTATAAAATAACTTGTGGAAAACAAAGTGAGTATGCATGGACAGAAGAAGAACGTAGAGAATTAACAGAAGACAAATTTAAAGGAAAAAAATGTGAACTTCAGCGTTATAAAGGTTTAGGTGAAATGAATGCTGATCAATTATGGGAAACAACCATGGATCCTGCTCGTCGAAGTCTAGTCAAAGTAAATATTATAGATGCTGCATTAGCCGAAAAAAGGGTTAGTGTGCTTATGGGAGACAAAGTAGAACCTAGAAAAGAATGGATTAATGAAAATGTAGAATTTTCATTAGAAGATAATTATAAAAAGAATTAGTAGAAGAGATTTGTACGGATGACTTTTTAGAAGTCATTTATTCTGATTTATCAAAAAAATAAAAATATTTTTGATGTATATAAAAAAATTTTAATTCAATATATTTAATAAATTGGGATACATAAGGTATTCTAATTTTTTTGTTTTGTAAGACAAATATAGAAAATAATTATTTATTCTATAGTGCGTCTGAAAATTGATAATGAAGAAAGAAGTAAATGTGTTGTCAAAAAAATAAAGTGATCTCATTTTTTAATGACAGAGTATTTAAGAGTATCCTTAGTGTGCTTAATTATCAGGTGGTATTTAATTGAATTAATTCATGTAATCACTCACATTTTCAAAAAATATATGGAAGAAGCTATGAACATATTCATATTGCCAAAAAATTGAAAGATATGTGTTTGAACATAAAGGATAGTAATGTAGTATTTGTTGTATGAAAAGAAGAAAAAGAAGAAACAAAAAGTTAAAAAAACAGGTGTAATATACCATGGGGGGGGGTTATTGGTATTGACAATAACCCTTCTTTTTTTGTACAATAAATAAAAAGAGTATAAAA
>CALVJM010000042.1 GCA_944332155.1 uncultured Bacilli bacterium | reverse complement strand
CTATTGATATGATTGTCGGGTTTATCATTGGTTTTATGGTATTAAAAACATCATGGGATATTTTAAGAGAAAACTCAATGAATTTAATTGGAAAAGTAGAAGATAATGCAGAATTATATAAAAAGATTGAGGATTTTCTTTTAGATATAAAAGGTGTCGAAAAAGTAAAAATGTACTTAATTCGTTATGGTAAATACTATAAGATTCAGTTAATGATTGAAATGGACGAAAAACTTACATTACGTCAAGTTACTAGATTAGAAGAAAAAATAAAAAGAGAATTAGTTCGCCATCATTCCTTTCATGTTAAATACCCAACAATTTATGTTACGTCACATTTAGAAGATTAGATTATGAAAAACATAATCTTTTTTTGTTATTTTTATGAAACAAAGTTTTGAATATGTTATAATGAATTTGAAATATCTTCATTTAAGCTTAATAAAAATAAAAGGGAGGAAATTAAATATGGATACTGTAAAATTAATGTATTTATATCGTAATAAATATATCAACAGTGACGAATTATTAGAAGAGTTAGAGAATCTAGATTTTTCTAATTTTTCATCAAACGAAATAAAACAGATTCATCAGATAGTATGTGATATCAAAAAAATAAAAGATACTATACCTAATGAAGTCGACGAATATGAAAAAAGAAGAATGAAAAGTATTGATCGCACTATTGAATCGTTAGAAAAGATGAAAAAGAAAAATAACTTTGATAACGTTGTAAAAGAAAAATTAAAAAAATATGATAAACAACTTCACCAAGCAAAAAAGCAGAAACGAGAGGGTGGTAAGTTATATGAAACGATTTTAAAACTATTAATGGAAAACACAATTATTAAAGCTAATCTTAAAAAGATGTCTGATGAAGATCTTCTAGCGTTTATTACAGACTATATTTCAGTACCTAATCCACTGCCAATTACTAAAGAAAAATTTAATACACTAGCGCACATTGCGATGAAACAAGATGATAGAGAAGCTTTGTGGCGACTAGCTTTTAACTATAATTGTCAACAGATGGATATGGAAATAATAGAAAATTATTTTATTGAAAAAAGAGATCATTACTATTTAGCGGAACTAGTCTGTGCATGTAGAGAAGATATTAGTGTGAAAAGAGTTATTGATAAAGTGTTGGCAACCCAAGATGATACTTTTATTCAAAAAGCATACCAAAGTGCGATAAAAGCAGGTATTTTAGATAAAGATAATATCAATGATTTAGAACATATTGACGATGATATAAAACATGACTTTAATATATATATTTAAAACAATATTGATGTTATTTAATTAAATGAAAGAAGCTGGAAATATGATATATGAAACTCCTATTTTGGAAACAGAAAGATTGATATTAAAAAGAGGAACTTTGGAAGATTATCAAAAAGTATATGAATATGATTTTACAAAACTAAGAGATATTAACGGAGAATTTGAATTTGTAAAGCAGAATCCCCAAAAAATAAAAGGTTATGAAGAAGTATATCCTGAATCATATGATTGGATACTTTATTTAAAATCATCTGGTGAACCTATTGGAAATGTTGTTGCAGATCGAGAACAACATGACATTAAAAGTATTGAACTTGCTTTTAATACTCATCCAAATTTTTGGAAAAAAGGATACACTACGGAAGCGCTCATACAAATTATGAAGTTTTTGTTTGATCAAGGATACGAAAATATTTTATGTGTCTATGATGAGGGTAATATAAAATCTAAAAATATATGAGAAAAATTAGGCTTTTTACCTTATAAAGTAGAATCAAATGCTTGGCAAAAAAATGGTGTTCCAATCACATCTTATATGACAATCATGCCAAAGGAACGATTTAAAGATTTATATTCGTATAGTTCCAAGTCTAAATAATTTATAGAACAAAATAGAAAGGAAAATGTAATCATGAAATATATTGTACAAAATAGTTCTTCAACTTATCAAACAGTTATTGAAGAAGTAATCAATCAAAATAAAGATAAAATATTTGACTTCTTCGAACATGTTGAGATAGATTTACCATTTAATGTTTATATTTATGATAGTATAGAGTCATTAGTGGAAGGATTACATAAAAGAGGATTTTCAAAAGAGCCAGACTATATGTGTGCTTGTTTTAAAGATGAAGATTGTTCTTTAAACTTTTTTGAACCTAAAGATAAACCAAATGAAAATGAATGGTCAAAGGATGACTATAAAAAAGTGATTTTTCATGAATTAGTTCATGGTATTCAATTTTTGATTTATGGTTATACGTCTGAATGGATTAATGAAGGAATTGCTAACTATTTAGATGGTACTTATCAAAAAGGAATTCCGTGGTTAATGGAAAACTATATTAAAAACAACCAGTCCCTGATTAAAAAGAGATCGAAGAAGAATTTGGACGCCGTGACTATGATAGTTATGATTATGCTTATATCATGCTTTGTTATTTAATGGGGTGTTATGGTAAAAAATACTTATTTTCTTTGTTAGAAGATTCAGAAAAGTAAAAAAAAGCAAGCCATAATTTATTAAATACAGCTATTGATTATTATAATCACAAATATTTTGAAAAAGAGAATCATGCGAAAATGAGATAAATATTTAATGATTGTCATTTGCAAAGAAAGAGGTGATGGTGTGAAAAATAATGTTATTGAAGTTCAAAATGTAAAAATAAATGTAACTAATATAAATGAAAAAGATTATATTTGTATTTCTGATTTTACAAAATTCAAAAATGGAAAATCGACATCAGATGATATTATTAGAAATTGGTTAAGAAACAGAATTACTTTAGAATTTTTAGGGACTTGGGAGTCAATATATAATCCAGAATTTAATTCAGTAGAATTCGACGGGTTTAAAAGTCAATCTGGACTTCATACTTTTACATTAAGCGTTACTGAGTGGTGTACAAAGACAAATGCTATTGGGATATATTCAAAACGTGGAAAATATGGTGGAACCTATGCACATAAGGATATAGCGTTTGAGTTTGCTTCTGCTATTAGTCCTGTTTTCAAATTGTATTTAATAAAAGAATTTGGAAAGCAGAATAGAAAATGGTTGAAGTATGCATAAGAAACGGATAAAAGAGGTGAAAAAAATGAGTTATGTATATCGTGGTAGTAAAACTCAGAGATTAACAAAGTTAATTCCACATAAGTCAACTCATGGAACTTATGTGTATGCTAGTAAAAGTAAAGCTATTGCTGTTATTATGTCAAAAAAATGCGGAGATGACGCAACGTATAGTCTAACTACTAGTAGTGATGGTAAATTGGATTTAGTGGAAAGAATTCCCCACGCATTTGATAAAATGTTTTCTAATGAGTTTTCTTTATATACTCTTGATAGCTCCTTTTTTCGCGATATTAATACTGGTTTTAATGAAGTGGTATCTGAATACGAAGTACCAATTATATGCGAAGAAACATATGGTTGTTTAATGTATGCGATTAATAAGTTAGTAGAAGATGAATTAGTTCGTATTTATTATTATCCGAATAGATCAGATTATATTCCAGTAGATGATTATGATTTAATAGATAAAATTAGAAATCTTTATATAAATAAACTGGGAAAACAAATGACTGATAAGGAAATAGCTCGCTGGATTTTTTTACATCCTAATTTAGAAGAAGATTTAAGAAAAATTGCTATAGAGCAAGGAATTGAAGTTCCAAGTTATGAGAAAATAAAAGAAATGTTTATTTGTTTCCAAAAAGAAAGACCAGATTGTGAAATGTATATAGATAATGCTTTAGAAATGTATGACTATTATCATTCGCAAAGGAAAAAGTAAAAATATAAAGGAATTTAAAAAATAATTCAGTTTTATATATTTTATTTCTATATATAGATAACCGTATTTTGGTGCATCAAAATATAGAGAGGTTGTGATAGATTGAATACGATTGAAAAAACTTTAGAATATCATGAATTATTAATGGTTTACGAAGATACTTCAAAATTTAAAGATGGTACTTTACCTGAAGGATTTTATTATGAGTTTTATCAACCAGGTGATGAAGAAGAATGGTCATGGATTCATATTAAATCTGGTGAGTTCATGAGTATGGAAGAGGGGATAAAAACCTTTCATGATTTTTATGATTCTTTTATTGAAGAATTACCAAGGAGATTGTTCTTTGTTGTTAATAGTAAAGGAGAAAAAGTCGCAACTGCTACCATATCTCGATTAGAAGAACCAGAGTTTGGATATAATGCGGCAGTAGATTGGTTTGCAATAAAAAAAGAATATCAAGGTTTTAAATTATCTAAGCTTATGATTAAAAAGTTTATAAAGTTAGCTCATGAACTTGGACATCATAAGATTATACTACATATACAAACTCATACTTGGTTAGCTGCTAAATTATATTTGGATTTAGGATTTGAACCGTTTCATGTACTTGATAATTTGAAAGGATGGCAAATTTTAAAAACAATAACAGATCATCCTAAGTTACCTTATATAAATGGAATTAATGAAAAAGATATGTATTTTGATGTTGCTTTAAAAGTGAAAGCTATTTTAGATCAAAGATTTGGTAACGAATATGAATATTCTATATGGTATAAAAATGGTCGACAGGATGTAGAAGTAGATTATAAAGATACACTATATAAATTTAAGTATTACAATGAGAATAATCATTTTAGATTAGAAGAGGATCAAAAGGGTAAAGTCGGAAATAATTATGCGAAGATGTTTAAGTGATAATAAGAATTGGTTAAATACTAGTAAAATAATCGTTTAAGAAAATTATTTTATACTATTTAAGTATAGGGTGATTTTCTTTTTTTGTGTTATAATAGGAACTGATTTAGGTGATATTATGAAAAAATTAATAGATTATGATGTTTTGGTTAATGATGTTTTTTATAGAAGTGAGCATGTTTTGGATTATATTATTAGACATAAAAATATAAGTGAACTTGATTGAAAAGCAATATCTAATACTATATTAGACGCTTTAGTTGATTCTAAAGTTATGGATTCAACTAAACAATCATTAGATTTAGAAACAATGGCTATTGTTGATGATTTGAATCATATAACTTATGACTATCATCCTACTGTTACTAGTATTCCATTGTCAATCAAAGAAAAAATGCGTCAGAAGTGTTTGAAAATAACTGGTGGAGTACCAATTTCTTATTTTTATGCTAAGCCTGCCGGTGATATCCATTATGTATATATGATATGAATACGGCACTTAGTGCAGTTTTTGATGATTTTACCTTCGTTTCTTGTTCTTATAACTCTCCAACAAGGGAAGGGGTTAGAACAGAGGTTAGACCGTTTTTGGAAATAAGTTATCATGATGAGAAATACTATGTTGATGCATTGACAAAAAGAATGTTTAAAAGAGATTGGTTTGATAAAACTTATAATTTGGAGGAGAAAGAAAGAATTCCAAAAACAAACTTTTCCTCTTTCCAACAAAATTTTTATGATGAGCAAACAAGTTGTAGTGATGATTATTATATTTTGATAGACTTTTTAGAGCCACTTACTGATACCTTAAGAGGAACTTTTAAGAATGAGGAATTAATTTATGAGTTTGATAAGAGTAAAGAATACTTTCCAAAACAGTTTGAAAAAGCTAGTTGTTTAAGTGAAAAAAGGAAAAGTCTTATGAAGAAAATAGGGAGTGTATAAATAGCTTTCTTTTTACAGGTTTTTCGATGCAGTATAATAAATTATAATTTATAGAGTAGATTCATGTCTACTTTTTCTTTTGTTTAAAAAGTATGTTATAATTAAATAGATTTATGAAGAAGAAATAATGAATAACTGAAAAATATTAACGAGTATTAACATCAATTAATCAGTCTACATTTATGCTAAACTATTTCTAAACTATTATAAATAAAGCTAAAATAGCAAATTTAATGGGTTTGATTATTTTGTTGAAACTAACATGATGATATAATTAGATAAAACTTTAAAAATGAAATTAGAAATGGAAAATTAGTTAAAATTAGTTTTACAGATACTGATAAGATTGCTAAAGATTGTCTTACGAATGTATTGAAAAAAATATATAAACAAGAAAGTGGTGTAAATTATGATTATTAATTATTCTGATTAAGAAGTTATAAAAGGGGAAAAATCTATATTTTTAGGTGGACCAACTCCAAGAGGAGAAAATGTTGTTTCATGGAGAACGGAGGCCTGTGAAATTTTAAAACAATTAGGTTTTGATGGAGTAGTGTATGTTCCAGAGTATTCTACTTGGAAACCTAAAGATGATTATGTAGAACAAGCAATGTGGGAAAGAATTGCATTGACCAATGCTACAGTAATTTTATTTTGGGTACCTAGAAAATTGCCAGATATGGCTGCCTTTACTACTAATGTTGAATTTGGTTATTGGTTACATAGTGGTAAAGTTATTTATGGACGACCTAATGATGCTTCAAAAATTAAATATCTTGATTGGTTATATAAATCAGATTATGGTAAGTCCCCTTATGAAGGTTTAAAATCATTGTTAGAATCGTCAATAGAATTAGTAAATAATTTATATGATGGATAATCGGCAGAAATATTACCTTTAGCAGAAAGAAAAATTATCAAGACATTAAAAAAGTGATTCAAACGAGCGAAAATAAAATAAATATCAACTGCTCTAAGGATACTTTGCTAGAGAGGGGATGATATGATGACAAAAGATTTAATGATTAGAAGTAGTAGTGCAGAGTTTTTAATATTTGAAAGGCAAACACATGATAAAGGCATTCAAGTTAGATTTGAAGATGGAGACTTATGGCTAACTCAGAAGGCTATGAGTGAATTGTATAACTGTACTACAGATAATGTTTCATTACACTTAAAAAATATATATAATGATTATGAACTTGATAAAAATTCAACTACCGAGGAATTCTCGGTAGTTCAAAAAGAAGGAAATAGAGAAGTAAAAAGAAAGATATTATATTATAATTTGGATGCAGTTATTTCTGTTGGATATAGGGTTAATTCTGATAGAGCAGTTCAATTTAGAAGATGGGCCACTCATATATTAAAAGAATTTTCAAAAAAAGGTTATATTATTGATAAAAAGAGAATGGCAAATGGTGCTTTCTTTGATGAAGACTATTATGATTCTTTACTTGCTGAAATAAGAGAAATAAGGTTATCTGAAAGAAGATTTTATCAAAAAATTACAGATATTTATGCAACTAGTGTGGATTATGATTCCAAATCTCCTACAACCATTAAATTTTTTAAAAAAGTACAAAATAAAATGCATTATGCAGTATCTCATCAAACAGCACCCGAAATTATATATAATAGAGTAGATTCAGAAAAAGAACATATGGGACTTACAAATTGGAAGAATTCTCCTAATGGAAAAATATTGGAAACTGATGTAGTAGTAGCAAAAAATTATTTAAGCATGGAAGAGTTAGAAAGTTTAGAACTGATAGTTTCAGCATTTTTAGATTTAGCAGAAAATAGAGCTAAAAGACACATTCCAATGACAATGGAAGATTGGTCTAATCGAATTGATAAATTTTTATTAGCGGATGATTTAGATGTTTTAAAAGATGCTGGTAAAATATCACATGAAATTGCTTGTGATAAAGCATTAACTGAATTTGAAAAATACAGAGTAAAACAAGATAAATTGTATAAATCAGATTTTGATATTTTGCTTGAAAATATGAAAAAGAGTACTGGAGGTAATAATGAAACCGATTAGACATGCAGTTCGCGTTTTTTTAATAAAAGATAATAAAGTAATTGTTATCAAATATAAGAGTAATAATGTTTATCAAAATGAATATTTAGATATTCCGGGAGGAAAAATTGAAGATAATGAGACTGCTAAAGAAGCAGCTGTTAGAGAATTTAAGGAAGAAACGGGGCTGTTAATTAAAAATTTGCGTTCAATAGGAAAATTGATGGTAGAATATCCAGAGAGAATATTTAATTTTGAATTATTTATCTCTTCAGATTATGAAGGAACACCACAATCTTTTTTCGAGAATGATAGTATGTGGTATCCAGTACAAGATGCATTAAACAATTCTAAGACTTTTCCAAGTGTTCAATTATTAAAATTATATAATCAATCACATATTGATTTGAAATTTACATGTGATAACAAACATAATATATTAAGCCAAGAAAAAATATCTTGACAGGAAGTGATTGAATTGAATGAAAAATTCATGAAAATTGCACTTGAAGAATCAAAAAACGCTAATTGTGCAAAAGTTAAAGTTGGAGCAGTTATTGTTTTAAACAAAAGTATATTAGGAAAAGGAAATAATTCTGTACCTAAAGGGTGTATGCCATGTACATTAGATACCTGTTTAAGGAAAAATATAGTTTAAGAAGTGGCAAATGACAAGAAATATGTAGAGTTGTTCATGCAGAGCAAAATGCAATATTAAATGCCTTGAAACATGGCTATGATTTAAGTAATTCAATAATTTATGTAACAAAATCTCCATGTATGATTTGTGCTAAGCTTATAATAAATGTTGTAATCAAAAAAGTAATTTATGCAAATAAATATTCTGATGAAGAAGCTTTTAAAATTCTGAAAGAAGCTGAGGTAAAAACTCAATATTTTGAAATAGGAAAAATAAAGAAAGTGATTTAAATGAACGAAAATAAAGCAAATATCAACTGCTTGATACCGATTTATTGAACTCTACTGAAAAAGTCTATTTTAATCAAAGTGAGGTAAACTATTTTAGTTGATACTGCAAGATAAAATCTATAATACTTTGACAAGAAAGGGGCTGAACTACAAATATGTTAAGTGAACAAAATAATCTATTGATATATAAAGATAAAAATGGTGATATAGTTGTTGATGCCATTTATAAAGATGAAACATTATGGTTAACGCAAAAAGGAATGTCTAAAGTATTTGATATTGATAGAACTGTCATAACGAAACATTTAAAAAATATCTTTACAGATGGAGAATTGGATAAAAATGCAGTATGTGCAAAATTTGCACATACTGCTGAAGACGGGAAAACATATCAAACAGAATTCTATAATTTGGATGCAATTATTTCTGTTGGATATCGAGTTAATTCAAAAAAAGCAACGGAATTCAGAATCTGGGCAACTAAAATATTAAAAGAATATATGACAAAGGGATTCGCTCTAAATGATGAAAGATTTATTAAAGGAAATAAGTATGATACAAAATATTTTGATGAATTATTAGAACGAATTAAAATAATTAGAGTAAGCGAAAGAATGGCTTATCAAAAGATAACAGATTTGTTTATTGCAACATCTGTGGATTATAATCCTAAGAGTGAAGAGGCTTATACATTTTTTAAAATTGTTCAAAATAAACTTCATTATGCGATAACTGGCCATACTGCGGCAGAACTTATTTATAGTAGAGCAAATGCAGAGAAAGAACATATGGGACTTACAAATTGGAAGAATAGTCCAGATGGTTTAATATATAAATATGGTGTAGTAGTTGCTAAAAATTATTTGAATGAAAAAGAATTAAATAAATTGAATGATCTAACAAATATGTTTTTAATTTTTGCTGAAGATGAAGCCAAAGAAAGACATGTTATGACTATGCAAGATTGGGTTAACGCTACAGATAATCTACTCAGATTCAGAAGAAAAGGTGTCTTAAAAAATTCTGGAAATGTTTCCCATAAACAAGCAGTAGAAAAGGCAGAAAGTGAATATGAAAAGTATAGAGTGATTCAAGATCAACAATATATCTCTACGATGGATGAATTTTATAATAAATATTTAGAAGAAAATAGTAAAGTGGGTGAAAAAAATGAATAATGAAAATAAAACAAACATCAACTGCTTGATACCAATTTATTTAACCCCTTTGAGAAATCCTTATAAATAAAGGGTTTGTGGGCATCGAGATCTTACACATTTTTTCAAAAAAACAGTTAAAATGAGTAAAATGAGCAAATTTTATTCAAAAATGGGGCAAAGCATTTTAGTTGATACCGCAAGGTAAACCCCTATTTAATATTATTGAAATATTATAAAGAAAGGAGATGGTATAAATGAACAATTTAATAAATGAAAATCAAGATATTGTATTTTATAATGATGATGAAGGAAATTTTAATGTTGAGGTATTAGTTAAAGATGAAGATGTATGGTTAAATACAAAAATGTTAGCCCAACTCTTTCAAATTGATCGATCAGGGATTATAAAACATATATCTGATATATATAAAGATGATGAATTAAGTAAAAATTCAACTTATGCAAAAATTGCACAAGTTCAAAAAGAAGGTAATAGGAAAGTCACAAGAGAAATTGACTATTACAATCTAGATATGATAATTTCCTTAGGCTTTAGAATTAACTCAAAAACAGCAATTAAGTTTAGGAGCTGGGCTAATAAACTATTAAAAAATTATATTGTTAAGGGCTATAATTTAAACGAAAATAGGTTTATGCGAGCAAATAGAAGCGATTTAGAGTATTTTGAAGAACTACTGGAAAAGATAAAACTAATAAGAACTAGTGAAAGAATGTTTTATCAAAAAATCACTGATATATTTGCAGAATGTAGTATAGATTATGTAAAAGATAGTGAACTCGCCAGTACTTTCTATAAAACTATTCAAAATAAGTTCCACTTTGCTATTACGCATCAAACGGCAGCAGAAATAATTTATTCTAGGGCAGATGCCAATAAAGAATATATGGGACTAAAAACGTGGAAAAACTCACCTAATGGTAAAATATTAAAAAGTGATGTTAGCATCGCTAAAAATTATTTGGATAAAAAAGAATTAGAAGAATTAAATGACTTGGTTAATTTATATTTAGATATAGCAGAAAACCGTGCAAAAAGACATATTCCTATGAAAATGGTAGATTGGATTAAATCTGTAGAAGATATATTTAAAATAAATTTTTATGATAATTTAACTCATAAAGGAAATATTAGTCACGAAGAAGCTGTAGAGAAAGCAGAAAGTGAATATGAAAAATACAAAATAACACAAGACAAAATATATATATCGGATTTTGATAAATTATTATTAGAGACAGAAAGAATAAAAAGTGGTGAAAATAATGAGTAAATATAATTTGAAAGAAATAGAAGAAAACCAAGTAATGAAAGAATATTGGATTTTTTAACGAAGGTAAAGAATTCTTATATATTTAAAGTAAATGGAAAATTAGTTAGAATAAGTTTTTCTGATACTGATAAAACTGCAGAAGATTTACCTTATTGATATATAATTTATATAGATAGTTTGGAGATGATTGAATTGAATGAAAATAAAACAAACATCAACTGCTTGATACCGATTTAGTAAACCCCTTTGCGAAATCTTTATAAATAAAGGGTTTGTAAGCATCAAGATTTTGCATA
>CALVJM010000041.1 GCA_944332155.1 uncultured Bacilli bacterium | reverse complement strand
TCATAATTACAACTACCTCTATTGTATACATTATATCAAAGATCATTGCGAAGAAAAATTTATTCTATTTTACTGAATTGGCATAAAAAAACTTTTGCAACAAAAAAGAATATGTTATAATATGTAATATAGGGTGATAATATGATAAACAAACGTAAAATTAAAAGAAAATGGAATAATATGTCAAAAAACAACAAAATGATTATTTTATTAGTTAGTTGCTTAATGTTTATTACTGTAGGATACGCATCTATTAAACAAGTTTTAACACTTACTGGTTATACAAGTATTGCAACTGAAGACGGGATGGTTTTTACTAGTATAGGAATTAAAGAAAATAATAGTGCAACAATAGAAAAGGATGCTAGTATAAAAGCCAGTACGTTAGTAAATACTAAAATAAGTTTTTATGGGGAAGGTTCTATTACTTTTAATGTGTCTGCACAAAATCAAGGTACAACAGACGCAAAATTAGTTGAGATTAAAGGATTAGAAAATACTAACATGTCCAATCCTTCTTGTATTACCGCATCCGTACAAGAACATAATGTAGGTGATATTGTATATCCAAATGCGATAAAAAACTTCACTATTACTATTACGAGTTCTTGTGAAAGTTATTCTGTCAAAGAATTTGACTTGCATTTTGTTTATCAAAAATTAAGTACTATAGGAGGAGTCATTCCAGAAGCTCTTGGAAATGCTGTTGAATATTTAAAAAATAACAAAATAGAAACCAATGTTGATGGCAATGAAAATGGTTTGTATCAAATCGATCAAAATGGAGATGTTAGTAGTGGTACTGATAATGTAAGAGAATATCGTTATATAGGACCTAATCCTGATAATCATGTTTTATTTAATAACGAGTTATGGCGAATTGTTGGAATTTTTAATGATAAAATTAAGTTAGTAAAAGAAACGACCGCCTTCCAAGATATTTTAAATAATCCATCTAACTTTAGACCAGGGGAGACTAGTTACGAACGTTTAAATACTGAGTATTATAATACTTTATCTAATGTTTCCAACGTAGCTAAGCAGACCTTTTATACTAGTCGTCAAGATACAACGAAATTTCAACAAAAAGAAGCTTATAATTTAGAAAAATCACAAAACATGACTTATGATGGTCACGTTGGATTATTATTACCATCAGATTATGGGTATGCTGCAAGTACATCTTGCCAAGTAATTATTAGTGATTATAATCAATGTGCCGATAAAAACTGGGTGGTTAATGGAGACAATTTTGCTTTATTAGCATTCGGAAGTGAAGGTTCTTATCATTCTACCGCCCCAATGATTAATGCATCTGGTGGTACTGAATATTATTATTCAGGAGAACATACGGTCAACTACAGACCAATCCTATATTTAAAAGAAAGTACAGAGTTTATTGGCGGTTTTGGTACTAAAGAACAACCATATCTATTAAAAGAAAAAGAAACAGCAGCTGCTTATCTTGTCAATAATAAAGTGGAAACAACCATCGATGGTAATGAAAATGGGCTATATCCTGTAAATCAGTCTGGAAGTTATACATCTGATATAACCAATGTTAGGGAATATCGTTATATTGGATCAAATCCCAATAATTATGTTAAATTTAACAATGAACTATGGCGTATGATTGGTGTTTTTGATGGAAAAATAAAAATGGTACGAGAAAATGTGATTGGTGATTATTTAATACAAGATATTAGAAATTTTGTACCAGAACAAGCATTTTATAAGTATTTAAATACAGAGTATTATGGTACTTTAACACAATCAGAATATGTAAATTATCATACTTATAAATTATACACAGCTTACTATTCTGACACCGCACCAAATTTATATAATCGTGAACAAAACGGTTCTTCTACAGAAACTTCAGATGTTAAAGCTTATGTATATTTAATGACACCATCAGATTATGGGTATGCAGCTAGTACAAGTTGTACGAATACTACGTTAAATACTGCTTATAACTGTGCGGATAAAAACTGGATGGAAAGTGGTGAAAAATTTGCCATTTTAGGTTTCTCTGAAGGATCGCAGCATATTACAGGTCCACTTGTAACCGAAACAGGAGGCGTAGACGCTTATAATGAAACCATGACAGTAAATATTAGACCAGTCATTTATTTAAATCCTAGTACGATGTTTGCGTCAGGAGAAGGTAGTAAAGACAATCCTTATATTTTAGAATAATAATATGAAAGCGTAAGGAATTTAAATTTACCATACGCTTTTTATTATTGTTTAATAAAAAGTATTATTAAAGGAAGAAGTATATGCGAAAAAAAGAAAATAAATTTTGGAAAGAACAGGTCATTGAACGACTGCGTAAAGGCTATTTTAGTCCCTTTTTAAATTCAAAACAATTCTACGAAATAGAAAAGTATTTAAAACGTTCTCATATATCTTATCAAGTATGGGAATGTTTTCATGATAGTGATTATAAAATTATTTATACTAAACGTAAACCTATGGTAACCGCATTTATTATTCATTCTGTAAATCAACTTACACATTCCCAAGTGATGGGTAGTTTATATTCACTAAATTTGGATGAGGGGTATTTTGGTGATATTATCGTGGGAGAAAATGTATATATTTTTGTTCTATCATCTATGGCTAATTACGTAAAGCAATCTTTAATTATGATTGGAAAAGAGCGAGTAGAATTAGAAAAAGTTTCTCCCACAAGTATTGAGTATGAACGATTTTTTGAAACAATAGATTTTTCTGTTTCCAGTCCAAGAATAGATGTGGTAGTATCCAAAATCATACATACAAGTCGTACTAAAGTAAAAGAAATAATAACCAAAGAAGAAGTTATGATTAATTATGAAGTTTGTGACACAAGTGCTTATAATTTAAAAATTGGTGATGTTTTTTCGATTCGTAAATTCGGAAAATATATTGTTAGTGAAATGACTAAAAATTGGAAAGGGAATTTAATAATTCAGTTAAAACGATATCTTTAATCTTGTACAATAAGTGAAGTTATGTTACAATAAAGATGTATTCTAAAGTAGGTGATTGTATGGATAATACCAAAGTATTTAATAAAACTGTGGTGGAAGATAAAGAGGTAGAAACAATCTTACAAGAAGTTGTAATTGCTTTGGAAACAAAAGGATATTCGGCAATCGATCAAATTGTTGGTTATTTAATGAGTGGTGATCCAGGATATATATCTAGTTATCAAAATGCCCGAATTAAAATAACCCAAATAGATCGAACAAAACTTCTCGAAGTGATTGTACGAAAGTATTTATCATCATGCGATATTTAGGATTAGATTTGGGAACTCGTACGTTAGGATGTTCCATTTCAGATATTACTGGTACCATCGCATCGGCTTTAAAAACGATTCGTTTTCCAGATTCTGAGTACACACAATTATTACCCGAACTTCAAACAATCATTGATGAATACCAAGTGAATAAAATTGTGTTAGGTTTTCCTAAAAATATGAATAATACTGTTGGTCCACGCGGTGAAACTACTTTGGAATTTAAAAAAATATTAGAAGATTACTTTCATTTAGAAGTGATTTTACAAGATGAACGACTATCGACGGTTGAAGCTACACATTATATGATTAATGCTAATCTTTCTAGAAAGAAGAGAAAGAAAAAAGTAGATAGTTTAGCGGCTAATATTATTTTACAAACTTATTTAGATAAACAGAAAGGATGAGTATCATGGAACAAGATATGACATTTACTATTACAAATGAAGAAGGACAAGAAATTACTTGTGATGTATTATTTACATTTGATTCAGAGGAAACAGGAAAAAATTATATTGTATATACCGATAATACACAAGATGAAGAAGGAAATACAAAGGTATATGCATCTATATATAATCCAGAAGATACTACTAAATTAGAGCCTATTACAACAGATAAAGAATGGAAAATTATACAAATTGTTTTAGATGAAGTGATGGCCGAAGCAAAAAAAGAAACAGAAGGACAAGCATAAGTCCTTTTTGTTCGTATGGCAAAAAAAAGAAAACGTCGATTAAAAAAATCGGTTAAGATTGCTTTAGGGGTTATTGCTTTTTTAATTAGTGCGGTTGTAATATGGAGTATTGAATATCACTTAGGTATTCAGGCAGTAGATAAGAATGGAAAGACCATTGAAGTAACGATTGAAGAAGGGGATAGTTACTCTTCATTAGGTTCTTTCTTTAAAGAACAAAAGTTAATTCGTTCTGAATTATTTTATAAAATTTATGTTCGTACACATCATTTAAACGAATTAGTACCTGGTGTATATAAATTAAGTCAAACAATGGATGTGGCAACGATTTTAACTACATTATCGAATCAGAACAAAGAATTCGCAACAATCACTTTCCGTGAAGGATTAAACATCCGCCAAATGGCGAGTATTGTAGAGGAAAAGTTAAATGTTAAAGCAGATGAATTTATTTCTGTCGCAAGTAATAAAGAATATTTACAAGAATGGATAAACAAATATTGGTTTTTGACAGAAGATATTTTGAATACAGAAATATATTATCCTTTAGAGGGTTATTTGTTTCCTGATACTTATCATATAGAAAATGGTAGTAGTGCTAAAAAAATCATTGATGATATGTTAGTAAATACTGAGAAAAGACTAGAACCATATAAAGATAAATTAGAAAATAATGGTTATTCTATTCATGAATTAATAACGATGTCATCGATTTTAGAATTAGAAGTAGCTGCTACATCTGATCGAAACGGAGTAGTATCGGTATTTTATAATCGTTTAGAAAGTGGAATGCCATTAGGTGCAGATGCAACAACGTATTATGCAGAAAAATTAGAATTACACGAAAGAGATTTATATCAAACCGAATTAGATGCATGCAATGCTTATAATACTCGTTGTAGTACTATGGTTGGATTACCAGTAGGTCCAATCTGTAATCCTGGTATTGAATCTATTCAAGCAACACTAAATCCTACCGCATCCAATTATCTATATTATGTAGCTGATAATCAAGGAAAAACTTATTTTGCAGCTACTTATAGAGAACACAATAAGATTATTAATGACTTAAAAGCGAAAGGATTGTTTGAAAGATGGAATTAAAAGAATTAGAAGCATATGCATTAGAACATCATATTCCTATTATGCAAGAAGAAGGCTTGGATTTCTTATTAAAATATATTAAAGAACATCAAGTAAAACATATTCTTGAAATTGGGGCAGCGATTGGTTATTCGGCAATACGTATGGCACTATTAAGTTCTGATATTACTGTTGTCACAGTAGAAAGAGATTCAGGACGTTATCAAGAAGCAATTAAGAACATTAAGGCCTTTGGTTTAGAAAAACAAATTACCATTTATCATATGGATGCGTTTGATTTAGAATTAGATGAAACATTTGATTTTATCTTTATCGATGCTGCGAAAGCACAATATATTAAATTTTTTGAAAAATTTAAACAAAATTTAGCTACTAATGGTACAATATTATCAGATAATTTAAATTTTCATGGGCTTACTAAAGAACCAGATAAAATTGAAAGTAAAAATTTACGTGCTTTAGTTCGTAAAATTAATAACTATACTGATTATTTAAAAACCAACGAAGAGTTTATCACTACTTTTTATACTTTAGGTGATGGTATTGCTGTTAGTCAAAGACGATAAAAAAGGGGTTGACAAACCCTCTTTTTTTATAGTATAATGGTATAATTTCGTGTAGAAAGAGGGGTTATTATGAGTAAATTAAGAAAAGATCGTGTAACACTTACTGTTTTAGTTGCTATGTTAACAGGAAGAGGAGTTTATGAACTAATTCCTCAAGAAAATAAAAAAAATGAAGTTGTAGAACCTGTGCGCATGGAAAATAAAGACAATCCGTTATATAAAAAAATACCGGCAATTGAAAATATACAACCAGATTTCGAACAAAAACCATCACCAGAAGAAATACGTGAAAACGAAGTGAATACATTTTGGCGTTCTTTAGAGAGTAATGGAGAATTTCAAACATGGTGTCGTTTATTAGGTTATTCTATGGAAGAAGCTTATCAAATAATTGATTTTAACTTTTCTGTTTGGAAAGACCAACCAACATTAGAACAAGCAAAAAATATATTATTAGAATGCAGTGGTTTAAGAAACAGATCAGGAGATGAAGTGTATCAATACTTATTAACCAATAGTATTGGTCAAGCTATCTTAAATTATAGTTTAACTTATGGTGTAGACCCTTTATTAACTTATAGCTTATGTAAACAAGAATCTGATTTAGATCATTATAATCATATTCCAGGAGAAAACGGATACGACGGAGCTGCTTATGGTGTATCACAACAAGAAAATACGACATTGGGAGAAACCTATAGTGCATATAATATCGCAACCGGACAAGTAGATAATGTAGTTGCTACTGTGGATAATTTAACGAATTTAAATACCAATGTACAGATTGCAACAATGAAATTATCTGGTTATTTAAACCAATATCACGGTAATATCGCATTAGCTTTAATTAGTTATAATTATGGACGTGCCCGTGGTTTAGATGTTGCAGAAGCTGCAGCTAATGATTTAGGTACAGATATAGACACTTTATCACGTACACCTTCAGCTTCAGCTACATCTTTAATCTTGTCACATGCCAAAAACTTGTCAGAAAATCCAGGAGATTATTTCAATACTAGTAGAAGCGGAAGCTATGGAGATGGAGAATACGTAAAAAATGTATGTCGTCGATCACCAACTGTTTACTTATACGGATTACAAGATACAAATAACCAATTAATTACGTTGTTAAACACAAGCAATCCAGACAATCCTGAATATATTATTACAAGTATAGATGACTTCAAACAAACAAATAGTAACGTGTTAAACGAAGAACAAACATTAGTAAAAGAGTAGAATTATCTACTTTTTTTTGATATAATACCAACGGATTGGTAGTGATTATCGTGAAAAAGTTAGTAATACCCACAACAAAAGATTTGAAAAAATTAGAATCTTATTGTGATGGTTTTATATTAGGCATTACAGATTTATGTATTAATTGTTCATTAACATTTACTATGGATGAAGTAAAAGAAATAATACAACATTATCCTAATAAAGAGTTTTTTATATCAGTAAATAAAAATATGCATCAACAAGATTTACCTCATTTAAAAGAGGTTTTGTTACAAGCTGAACAATTACCTGTTAAAGGAATCTTTTATTATGATATAAGTGTAGTAGAATATAAGCAAGAACTTTCTTTAACTAAGGATTTAGTATGGAATCAGGAACATTTAGCGACTAATTACAGTACTTGTAATTATTGGTATCAATTTGGTGCTAAGTATAGTTGTTTATCTAGTGAAATTACTTTAGAGGAAATAAAGACGATTCAAAAACATGCAAAAGGAATATTAATGGTTCCAGTGTTTGGTTATATTCCCATGTTCACTTCGAAAAGACATGTTGTAAAAAATTATTTAAAGTATTTTAATTTATCTAGTTCTAGTCCAATTCATTATATTAAAAAAGAAGGATTTACTTATCCAATTATGGATGTTCAAGATGGAACGACTGTTTATTCTAGTTCCATTTTAAATGCGATAGAAGAGTTGGATATATTGAAACAGATAGGAATAGAATATGTAATCTTAAACGCTTTTCTAATTCCGGAAGATATTTTTGTTGAAGTATTAAAAATATATGAAGAATTAACAGAAGAAAATAAAAAACAACTTTATCATCGAATCCAACAGTTATTACCTAATTGTGATAAAGGATTTTTATATAAAGAAACGATTTATAAAGTAAAGTAGGTGATAGAATGACTCATGAATTATTAGCTCCAGCCGGAGATTTAGAACGTTTAAAAGTTGCGATTCATTATGGTGCGGATGCTGTATATATTGGAGGTCCAGCTTTTGGTTTACGTGCGAATGCAAATAACTTTACAATTGATGAAATAAAAGAAGGTGTACGTTTCGCACATGAACGAAATAAAAAAGTTTATGTTACAGTTAATATTGTCTTACATCAACAAGAATTACAGGAATTACAGAATTATTTATGTGAATTAGAAAAGACAGGAATTGATGCCATAATTGTTAGTGATCCAGCAATAATTGAGATGGCTCAAAAATATACCAATTTAGAAATTCATTTGTCTACACAACAATCTACACTTAATGTTCCAGCCGTCAAGTTTTTTAAAAAGCAAGGAGTTACACGTGTAGTTTTAGGGCGAGAAGCAACTAAAGAAGAGATTAGAGCTATTTTAGACGAAGTAGATATCGAAATTGAAACATTTATCCATGGTGCAATGTGTTCTTCATATAGTGGTCGTTGTGTATTATCAAATTTTTTAACTGCTCGTGATTCAAATCGTGGAGGATGTAGCCAAATCTGTCGTTGGGATTTTGACTTATATGATGATCAAAATCATTTTTTAGAAGGAGAAAAACCATTCACATTTTGTACTAAAGATTTGTCATTATTAAAGTATTTACCAGATATGATAGATATGGGAATTACTTCTTTTAAAATAGAAGGACGTATGCGCTCTATCTACTATATCGCAACAGTAGTTAGTACATATCGTAAAGCTATTGACAATTATTTACAAAACCCTAAAACATATCACTACGATCAAACATTAGAACGTGTATTAAGAAGAGTTGCTAATCGCGATTCTATTCCCCAGTTTTTTAATCAAAAAAATGATGAAGAATGTCAATATTATAATGGCCGTGTGGAATTATCTAATCAAGATTTCTTAGGTGTTGTTTTAGACGTAAAAGATGGTATTGTGACTTTAGAACAACGCAATTATTTTAAAGTGGGAGATGAAGTAGAAATCTTTGGACCAAATCACGAAACATATCATTTTAAAGTGCCATCATTAACTGACATGGAAGGTAACTCTTTAGAAATAGTACGACATCCACGGCAAATAGTTCAATTTGCCTGCCCTTATGCGATAGAAAAA
This sequence comes from uncultured Bacilli bacterium, assembly GCA_944332155.1. Taxonomy (GTDB): domain Bacteria; phylum Bacillota_I; class Bacilli_A; order RF39; family UBA660; genus Pelethosoma. The sequence continues at coordinate 2,429 of CALVJM010000041.1, read as the reverse complement.
CTAGATATGATGCGTAAAAGAATTGTATAAGATATAAAATTGGTATAATAAGAAATAATTCTAATATATATAAATTAAACTTTAAATTATGAGACTATTACTATTTTATTGTAAGCATATATATACATTTTTAATAGTATTTCATATAGATATAAAGAATATATTGTAAAATGTATTATGAAACGAAAAAAGATTTGACAAACATCATAAAATGTAGTATTATTTTGTGGAATTGTAAAAAGATGTAGGGATTATATTTTTATTTTTATGTACAAGAAGGGAATTATAGGTGAATAATATGACAACAAAAGAAATTTATTTAACCGAAGCTGGTTTAGAAGAAAAAAAGAAAGAATTAGAATATTTAAAATTAGAAAAACGTCCTCAAGTGATTGAAGCTTTAAAAGAAGCGCGAGCTTTAGGAGATTTAAGTGAAAATGCCGAGTATGATGCTGCAAGAACAGAACAAGCGGAAGTCGAAGGTAGAATCAAAATGTTGGAAGCAATGCTAGAAAACGCCATTATTGTTAATAATGTAGGTAATGATCAAGTATCTATTGGAAGTGTCGTAACTATTCAATATGATGACGATGAAGATGATATCGAAGAATATAGCATTGTTGGAAGTACTGAAGCAGATCCATTTGAAAATAAAATTTCTAATGAATCACCACTCGCACAAGCGATTTTAGGTGCAAAAAAAGGAGATGTTGTAACTGTATCTAGCCCACAAGGGGAATATCAAGTTACCATTCGCGAAATTCAATAATAGGTCTTGAGTATGACTTGATTTATAAGCAAATTTAGTATATACTAATAACGTATTGGAGGAAGAAAAATGAAAGAAGTTACAATTAAAATAGAAGGTAAAGAATGGGAAAATGCGATGGATAAAGCATTCCAAAAAGCAAATAAGAAAGCTAAAATTGACGGTTTTCGTCCAGGAAAGGCACCAAAAGATATTTTTCTTAAAAAATACGGAAAAGAATCTTTAATGATGGATGCAGCAGATTTAGTAATTAATGATGCATATCTTAAAATGTTAGAAGAAAATAAAGATTTAGAGATTGTTGCTCAACCCGAATTAAATTTAAAATCATTAGATGAAAATGGTGTTGAATTCATATTCAAATTAACTTTAAAACCAGAAGTTAAATTAGGAAAATACAAAGGTTTAAAAGTTAAAAAAGGTAGTACAAAAGCAACTGAAGAAGAAATTGATGAAACAATTATGAACATGCGTAATCGTTATGCTGAAAACCAAGTAAAAGAAGGTCCTGTTGCTGGTGGTGATGTTGCAATCATTGATTTTGAAGGATTTAAAGACGATGTTCCTTTTGAAGGTGGAAAAGGCGAAGATTATTCTTTAAAAATTGGTTCTCATACATTTATTCCTGGATTTGAAGAAGCTATTATTGGTATGAAAAAAGGAGAAAGTAAAGATATTAATTTAACTTTCCCAGAAGATTATCATAGTGAAGATTTAAAAGGACAACCAGTTGTATTTAAAGTAACAGTTAAGGAAGTAAAAGAAACCATTGTTCCTGAATTATCTAAAGAATTTTTCGAAGATTTAGGTTTAGAAGGAGTTAATGATGAGAAATCTTTACGCAAACAAGTAAAAGAAAATATCGTTGCTCGTAAAGAAATGGAAGCTGAAAATAAATACATTGATGATTTATTAAAAGAAGCTATTAAAAATATGAAAGTAGAAGTACCTGATGTAATGGTTAGTGATGAAACAGATCGTATGCTTCGTCAATATGAAGATAACTTAAAAATGCAAGGTCTTACACTTGAACAATTTTATCAATTCACTAATTCTGATGAAGCTTCATTAAAAGATCAAATGAAAGAAGAAGCTTTAAATCGTGTAAAATCTCGTCTTTTATTAGAAGAAATTGCTATAGTAGAAAAACTAGAAATTAGTGATAAAGAAGCTAACGAAGAAGCAGAAAAATTAGCTGAAAAATATGGTATGAAAAAAGATGAGTTCTTAGCTGCATTTGGAGGATTAGAAATGGTTAAATACGACTCTAAAATGCGTAAAGCTATTGAAATTCTAAAATTAGAAAAATAATGTAATATGTGAAAATAACACATGGTTTATACATAGAAGAAGTATATGATTTTGACAATCATGTACTTATTTTGTATATTGAATGAGTACATTCAAAGGCGATTAAAAGAAAAAAATGTCATGTCCTCAAAAACTTTAATTCATATATATTTAAAAATTTGGGATATATAAAGTATTCTAATTTTTTTGTTTTGGATGATAAATATAGAGAATTGGTAATTACTTATTATTTCAAAATATAAAAAGTGTCATTTGCTTAACAAATTTATTCATGTTATAGTGCATCTGGAGGTGAAGAATGCAGAAAGAATTAAGCGCATTATCAAAGAAATATTTAAGGGAAGGAAAG
>CALVJM010000040.1 GCA_944332155.1 uncultured Bacilli bacterium | reverse complement strand
GTGAACCACATAATTTTATGGGGTAAGGGGGCTTTTTGCCCTTTTATCAAAAACTTGTTTTTTATTTATGTTTTTTTTAAGCAATAGCATAAAACTATTCTGATGTTGTTTTAATTATCTAAATAGTAATTTTCTCCAAATTCAATCACTTTTTCGACAAACGTGTAAAGAATAATACTTTTTATTTTTTCTTAATAACCATTTTTAAATTTTCTCCTAAGTAAAGTTCCTTATACATAAGATTATAAATCTTAAGCATTCTTTCCATATTTTCTTGCGCACTTTTTATTTCTTGGCGTAATGCCGAAAGAAATTCTTTTTGATATGGAATATATTCCATAGACTTTAATACTTCTATAGATTTATTGATGTTGGAAATCGATCTTTGTTGTAATAAATTAAATTGTAATGATGCCATATATTTTTCAATCATATTTAATTTATCTTCTATACTGATATTATTATCATCGTATTGATTTCTTCTCTTTTTCTTAATACCTTTTAATAGTTTTAATACTGAAAAAGAAGTTGTTTTAGTAAAGGGTTGATTTTCTAAATAATCAACTAATTCAATAAAAGGATCTTCGGCACTTAATACGTGATATAAAACAGGATATTTTTTTACGGTAGCGATAACAGTTACTTCCACCGCATTCTCCGAACGGATATCTGACGTCTTTGTTTCTTGAAACTCATAATCAATAATTTCATCATACAAATAATTTAGTTTTTTTAATAATACATCACATGCGGTCGTATAAGGAGCTGTAGTTTGAAATTTAACATGCTTAACTTCAGCACACTCTTTTAAAGAATTTAAAACTTCTTCTTTTTTAGTAATTGTAATTTCATAGTTATAAATATTTTCTCTATCACATAATAAATACTTCATAGTTCACATCACCTCTTTGATATTAATTGTAACATAATTTTATTTTAATAACAAATAAATTATTACTGTATATAGTGAATTAAAAGTAATTTTCTCCAAATTCAATCACTTTTTCGACAATAACGTAAAAAAACTGTTAAATAACAGTTTTTTTATATATACATATATTCTGGTTTATGGTATAGCGCTCCTATGTATTTTGATCCTTTATATTTAGAAATCTCTATTATTGTTCCACTTTCTAAGCTTTTTGAAACATCTATAATACGTTGATTTTTTGAACCTTTATATTTTAAATCTAAACTACGCTCTTCTAGAATGAAACGTCCATCTACTAATACATCAATTTGTTGCAAAAAAGATAATACTTTGGAATTTCCTTTACTCATAATCATAATTTGTTCCCAAGTAAATCCTGTATAACACCAAACATTCCATCCCAATTCGTGACAATATTTCGCAATTTCTAAACAAGCATCTATTTGAAACCAGGGATCACCGCCTGATAGAGTAATACCATCTTGTCCTTTTACTTTAGCTAATTCTCTTTTGACTAATTCTACATCTACTACAATGCCGCCATCAAAAGACCATGTTTCAGGATTATGGCATCCTTTACAATGATGACTACATCCTTGTGTCCATAATACAGTACGAATTCCTTCACCATCAACGATACTGTCAGGTTGTAAATCACTAGCTAGTCTAATTTCCATTTAAAATTCCTTTTGTACCATGTTTTACACGATCATGTTCTTCTGCTTTTTTGGCATTGTTAAAACGATCTGTCGTTCCTACTAAATATCCTGTAATACGACGAATACGTTCAAATTTTACTCCTTCTCCTACTTTTCTTCCTTCACCTTTCATATATTTCACCCTTTCTAATTACAACAATCCATATTTCTAATGCGTTCCATAGGAACACCTTCATATTCATGACGACCACATCCAGGACATACATCTCCAATGACCCCGGTATAACCGCAAACAGGATCACGATCTACTGGATGATTAATAGCTCCATAACCAATATTATAATCATGCATATAACGAACAATCTTTTCAAAAGCTTCTACATTCATAGCGGTATCTCCGTCAATTTCAATGTAACTAATATGTCCACCGTTTGTAAGCTCATGGTAAGGTCCTTCAATCGCTAATTTATCAATAATACCTATGTGATAATAAACAGGTACGTGGAATGAGTTTGTATAATATTCACGATCCGTAACCCCTTTTATTTTTCCATAAATAGCTTTATCAATATTTACGAAACGTCCAGATAATCCTTCTGCTGGAGTTGCGATTAAACTAAAATTTAAATTATATTTATTAGAATATTCATCGGCTCTTTTACGCATAAACTGAATGATTTCCAAACCTAATTTACGGGCATCTTCTGATTCACCATGGTGTTTTCCAATTAACGCTTTTAAACATTCTGCTAAACCAATAAAACCAAAGGTTAAAGTTCCATGCTTAAACACTTTACGTAAACGATCTGTTGGTTTTAACTTTTCACCATCAGTCCATACACCTTCTCCTAATAGAAACGGAAAATTATAACAACGTTTATTGCACTGAATTTCAAAACGCTCTAATAATTGATCTTTAACTAAATCCATCATATCTCCCAAATCTTCATAAAAACCATCAAGATCTGCTTTATCACGTTCTTTTAAACATATACCGTGTTTAATTCCTAAACGTGGCAAGTTAATAGAAGTAAATGATAAGTTTCCGCGACCAGGGGTTACTTCTTTATTTGGATCAGTAACATCTCCCATTACACGAGTACGACATCCCATATAAGCCACTTCAGATGTATAGTCATTTTCCTTATAGTATTGTTTATTAAAACTAGAATCAAGAAACGAGAAATTTGGAAATAAACGTTTCGCACTTACTTTACAAGCTAATTTAAACAAATCATAATTAGGATCTTCTTTATTATAATTAATTCCTTCTTTTACTTTAAAGATTGATACTGGAAAAATTGGTGTTTCACCATGCCCTAATCCAGAATCTAATGAAAGTAAATAATTTTTAATTACCATGCGTCCCTCTGGAGAATGATCAGTTCCAAAGTTTACCGAAGAGAATGGAACTTGTGCCCCTGCACGAGAATGCATTGTATTTAAATTATGAATAAATGCTTCCATTGCTTGATAAGTAATACGATCTGTTTTAGTATAAGCTTTTTGATAAGCCATGTGAAATAAACGTTTCACTTCTTCTGATTCTTTATAATATTTGGCAAATTCTTGATCAAGATCAAATTCAATCGAATTTAGTTTATCAATATCTTTACTAATTTTTTCCATTGAAATAAAATGTTTTAAATCACTTAAATCTAAATAATCATAAATCATTTGTTTTAATTGTTTTTTAAAAGTTTTAAGTACACCAGGAGCCATAAAATAATCAAAAGCTGGAATACTTTGACCACCATGTTGGTCATTTTGATTTGATTGTATTGCGATTGCAGCTAAAGATCCATAAGACATGATATCATTTGGCTCACGTAAATGACCATGTCCAGTTGAAAAACCATCTTTAAATAAACGATTTAAATCGATTTGACAACAAGTTGTAGTTCCCATGGCCATAAAATCCATATCATGAATATGAATATCACCGGCATCATGTGCTTCAGCAAATTTTGGCTTCATTAAATAAGCTTTTGTAAACTCTTTAGAGATGGTAGAACCATACTGTAACATAGTTCCCATGGCTGTGTCACCATCAATATTGGCATTTTCACGTTTCATATCTTCTTCATGTGCATTTTTAAGTCCTAAACCTTCTAAAGTTTTTAAAAACTTATGACGTTTTTTATCTTCAAAAAACATTTCACGTGATAAATTACGACGTTCACGATAATCAGAGAATGATTTAGCTACATCATCAAAATGTTTTTTATGCATTTCTTCTACAATTAAATCTTGTATATCTTCAATATTTATTTTGTCATTTTCTTTATATTTTTTTTCGATTTTTAAAACAACCGCATGATATACACGATGAATATCTTTTTCTTCATATTTGGGTTCATCTATTTCTGAATCTTTCACACTGTCAAAACCCTTTTTGATAGCCATCGCAATCTTGGTTCCATCAAAATCTACTTTTCTACCATTACGTTTTACTACTTTTAATGTTTCTAATTTTTCTTCTGCTACCATACAAATCCCTTCCTTGTAATTTGATTGTAGTATTTTTAGAAAAAATAGTCAAACAATTTTTTCGACATTTTTAAACACCATTTTTTAACGACATAACAACCGTTTCTCCCTTGTTTTTCAACAAATTAAAATTTTTTTATTTTTTTGCTTTTTATCTGTTTTTTTAATAATTATTATTTTTCCAGGAATAAAAAAGCTTTAAAAATAAGATAAATAGTAATCTTTTTGTAAAAATGAATTTGATTTCAACACGAACAAAAGTTTGTTTACAAAAAAATAAAGAGTTAAAACACATTAACCCTTTATTTTCAATAAAAACGAATTATTTTAATTTTTTTGTGTCGGTTTCTTCTGTGTGAATTTCTTGAACACTTTTTGGTTTATATGTGAATAATTCTTGATTTTTTAACATTTCATAAAGACCTGGAGCTCCAATAAAGCTAAATACGGCGACCCATATTCCCTCTATCCACGCTATGTCATAAAACATATAAGCGAATGGTATTCCCAGCAGAAATGAAAAAACAAAATTAAGGAGCCAAATTGTTGAACTTTGATTAATTAATTTTAATGTTTTACACTTTTGAATCAAAGCCATTAAAATCACACTAAAGATGACACTAACCATTAAAATATTAAGTAGTTTTGTTGGTAAAATCACTTCCATAGGTCACCTCTTCTAACACTTAGTAATGGGAATTTTATCTAATTCCATCATCATGTCCTCAATAAAACTATCCTTACCAAATTTTTGATACTCTTGATATAAATCCGCTAAGTTCTGTTTTTGATACATAGTAACGACATTTTCTTTTTTTATATTGTGATATTCTTCAATAATCTTCGTTTTTAATAAAATACGTACTCCTTCTACACTAGTTTCTATATTCTTATAATATACCTTTACTTTGTGCACCAAATAACCCAATAAAGTAACAACTAAACCAAATAAGAATTCTATCCAATACTGCATTATAAATTCCATAACATCACCTCATGTCTACTATTATTTATGCGAAAAATCCATTTGCATGTATTTAATCTAACCATTTTAAATATAATTAATTGGTGAATATATGAAAAAAATAATAATTATTTTAATCATTCTTTCTTTATTAATTGGTATCGCTTTTAGTATACATCGTGATCATAAAATAGAAAAAGCAATTGAAACTTTAATCATACGTAATGAAAATATGGCTATAGGAATTAATTATCCTAAATCAGGTATTTCTATTTTAGATCGTAAAATAAAAGTTCAAGTAGATCAAATATATGATGAATTTATGGAAAATTATGGTGTCATTAATACTAAAACTGAAAGTTCAGAATTAAATATTGATTATCACTACGACCTTGTTAGTAAACGTTATATCAATATTGTACTAGAAAAATTTATTAGTTCTAATCGTCTTGCTCATCCAATTAACCAAATATATACTTATGTATTTGACAGTAAAGAAAAACGTTTTCTTGGGCTTGAAGATCTTATAACACAAACTGAATTAGATCGAATTACACCGAAGATACAAACACAGTTATTAAAACAGTATCCAGAATGTTTTGATATTAAAACAATTAATCAAAAATTAACTCCAACTTTTAAAAGTTTTTCTAACTTTACATTCAACGATGAAGATTTATATTTTTATTTTAATCAAAACGAAATCCCTGATGGAAGTTGTGGAATTATCGATATATCTATCCCATTAGATCATATTAATCTAAAAATTGATGATTTAGAATTAGGAACAGAAACACCAATAGAGACTAAAGTCACTAAAGAAATATCGAAAATTATTGACCCTAACAAAAAAATGATTGCGATTACTTTTGATGATGGTCCTAGTAAATATACAAAAGATATTCTTAAAATACTATCTAAATATAATGCCAGTGCGACTTTCTTTGTACTAGGAAATAAAGTAGAAGTCTATGACGAAACAGCACGCGAAATTATTAAACAAGGATCTGAAATTGGAAATCATTCTTATAATCATAAATGGCTTATTAAATTAAAAAGCGAAGAATTTATCAATCAAGTCAATCAGACACAAACTATTGTCAAGAGAATTACCGGATATACTCCAAGAGTATTACGCCCTACATACGGTTCAGTTAATAACACCATTCGTGAAAATACGAATTTAGATATTGTCTTATGGAATATTGATACCTTGGATTGGAAAATAAAAGATCCTAAAAGAATTGCGAGTCGTGTCATTGGAAAAGTTGATGATGGTGATATTGTTCTCATGCATGACACTCACAAACAAACTTTAGAAGCTTTAAAAATCATATTACCAAAATTGAAAGAAGAAGGTTATCAATTTGTAACCGTTAGTGAATTAAAAGAAGCACGTAAAATTAAAGAAATTAATGAATCCCAACCAGACCCAGATTAAATTTACTAATGGACAAATAATAGCCTCTTCTCTATTTATTATCAGTATTGCCATCTCAATTATACTTTTATATAATAACAAACTCTTGTTAGAACAAAAACCACCCATCTTAACCGAACAAGAATCTAAAGATATAGCCTTATTTAATAAAGCTTTCGCCCTTTTTTTACTTTTATATTTTCTTTATGTTAGTATCGAAGAATATCAAGAACGAAAAGGTAGTGAACGAGAAAGTGATTCTCTGCTACAAGTTATTGCTTCCTTGTTAGTCGTAATCGCAGCTTGTATTACGGGATATGTTTTATTAAAAAATTACAATCAAAATATATCTCCGGAAGATATTTTCATTGATAATCCAGAAATTTAACTTTCATTTACAATCCATTCTTCATATCCTCCTAGTAAATTATAAGTTTGGTAACCACGTTTATTTAAATAATGACATATTTTAGGACTAGTTAGTCCTTTCTCACAATAAATATAGTATTTTTTATCTTTATCTAATAACTCTTTATAATCTACAGCTAATTTTGCATACGGAATATGAATCGCATGTGGAAGATGATGATTATTATACTTTTCTATACTACGAATATCAACAATCACGCCATCTAATAAATGTTGTTTTAACTCCGTTACACTTATATTCATAAAAATATCACCTAATATAGTATATGATGAAAAAACATTTATGATAAAAAAAGACAAATTCTCATGAATCTGTCTTTTATTCTTTAAAACAACTACCACCAATAAATTCTCTTAAAATAGAGTCTGCTGGGACTTCTTCAGAAGGAATTGTTAAAAAGTTTCTTAATAAGTTGATTAAACGAATTGCTTCAGGATAATTAGGATCTGTTGCTGAGACTGAATATAAAAGTGGTTCAGCATATGTTTTTAATACACCAATTTCATATAATAAAGCCGAATTAATAATGGCATCATTATGATCTTGGAATGGGAAAATATATAACTCTTCACCAGAACGTATATTTTTCCACATTTTTAAAGTATCTGATGCAGCATTTCCTCTAAACTTATTATCACGTACAATTCGTCTTAATTTTCTCATATCACTCGTATGAATACGATTATGACGATCTACATTTAATTGTGTCAAAGGACTTAAATAAATTTTAAATTTAGCATTTCGTTCAATAACCGGTGTTAAATCATCATTTAAACTATGAAGTCCTTCAATAATAATCATATCATTTTCTTTCATTTGTAACCAGCGTTTATTATATTCTTTCTTTCCAAGAATAAAATTATATTCTGGTAACAATACTTTTTCTCCAGCTAATAGTTTTGTTAAATCTCTATTAAATAACGTAATATCTATCGCATTTAAACTTTCAAAGTCTGGTTCACCTTTATCATTCAATGGTGTTTCTTCACGATCTTTAAAATAATCATCTACTGATATACGATGTGTATGAATACCACGACTTTGTAAATAGATTTCTAATTTTTTTGATGATGTTGTTTTTCCACTAGAGGAAGGTCCAGCGATTAAAATAATTTTAATACGATTTTTAGCTTCGTAAATTTTTTCTGATATATTTGACAATTGAGAATTATAATAAGCTTCAGCTAAACGAATTAAATCACCATACTCACCACGTGAAACAATATGATTTAAATCAGCAGCGTTACTAACCCCAACTGTTCTTCCCCACACCGTATAATCTAAAAAAGTATTAAATAATTTAGAATGATGTTTATAATCTAATGTACACTCTGGATTATAAACATCTGGATAACTAACTACAAAACCATTATCTTTTATATAAGTTAATTTAAAATCATTAATGACACCTGTACTGTATGCTAAATCACCATAAAAATAATCATAAACATGATTTAATTGATGCATACTAATGTAAGTATTACTTGTATATTTTAGAACACGTGCTTTATCCATTTGTTTTTTGGCTTTGAAATAACGCATAGCTTCTAAACGAGATACACTAAGTTTAGATATTGTAATATCTTTTTCTACTAGTTGACGCATATAATTTTCAATTTCTTGAACTTGTGGTTGATCTATATCTATTCCATATATTTCACAATAAAAACCTTTATCAATTGAATGTTCAATAATTACTTCTGCTTTATTCTTAAACAATTCAGCAACTGTCACAATTAAAATAAACTGTAAAGTTCGACCATAAGTACTATTTCCATGATAACTACTACGATCATAGAAATGTATGTCACAACTTTTAGACATTACTTCATTTAATCCAATTACATCATTATCTACTTTAGCAGCTAAAATCGGATAATTGAAATACTTTTGATAGGATTTACTAATTTCATACAAACATGTTCCTTTGGGAAATTTTAAAGGTTCTTTACCTTCGTAAGTAACCGTTATTTCTTTCGTCATATTATCCCCTCTTATTCTATTCATATTACATTTTACCAAAAATATGTTATTTTGTCACTTTATTTCATGCATAAAAATAATCTTTTCGGATTATGATAATAACGTGAGGTGAGAAGATGAACTTAATACCAACCGTTATTGAAAAAAGTAATCATGGAGAACGTGTTTATGACATTTATTCTAGACTGTTAAAAGATCGGATTATTATTTTAAGTGATGAAATTAATGATAATAATGCCAATAGTATTGTTGCTCAACTATTATATTTAGATTCCCTAAATCATGATGATATTCATCTTTATATTAATTCACCAGGTGGTAGTATTACCTCAGGAATGGCTATTTACGATACTATGAACGTTATTAAAAGTGATGTCTCTACTATCTGTATCGGTATGGCCGCTAGTATGGCTGCTTTTCTGCTATCCAGTGGAGAAAAAGGCAAACGCTATTGTCTTCCTAATAGTGAAGTGATGATTCATCAACCATTAGGGGGAGCTCAAGGTCAAGCTACAGAAATAAAAATTGCAGCTGAAAGAATTTTAAAGTTAAAAGATAAATTAAATAAAATATTAGCTAATAATACAGGACAAAAAATTAGTATTATTGAAAAAGATACTGAACGCGACAATTTTATGACAGCTAAAGAAGCTCTTGATTATGGAATTATTGATGATATTCTAAAATAAAAGTCACTAAATTTCTAGTGACTTTTTAATAAACAATCATGAATGATATGATTTATGTTGTTTAGGATAATGATGTCTTACCACTTCACAATAATATCTTCGTCCTAACTCATAAAGATATCCATAAAGTTCACCATTCATACAATCACCACCTATAGAAAAAGACAGTACGAATTCACTGTCCTTTTGTTTATATCAACTATTTAGTTTGGTAATTTCCAAGACTTTTTTCTCCCATTTGAACTAAACGTTTAGTGATTTCACCACCAACTGAACCATTAGCTCTTGAAGTTGCATCTGGACCTAAATTAACACCAAATTCGTTAGCAATTTCGTATTTCATTTGTTCGATAGCTTGTTTAGCTCCTGGAACAACTAATTTATTTGTTGAACTATTGTTTTTCATTGTGTTTCACCTCCTGTACACTTATAGAATGTGTACATTTTGGTTTTTCATACAATAAATTGAATGGTAATTTTTGCCTTACAATAAATCATCAAATTCATTATTTTCAAAATTTATAATTGTCTCTTTATTTTGAACGCATTCATCAACTAATGATTCAAAATCAAAATTTTTTTCAAAATTTAAAACCTTTTCTAAATTAGGATGAATCACCGGATGTTTTGGTAAAAAGATAGTACAACAATCTTCGTATGGCAAAATACTAGTTGTGTATGTACCTATTTTTTCAGCTAATGAAATTATTTCTAGTTTATCCATACAAGCAACCGGACGAATAACTGGCATATTTGTCACTGCATTAATCACACTCATACTACTTAAAGTTTGACTAGCAACTTGACCAATACTTTCACCGTTAATAATAATTTTAGCTTTTCTTTCATGCGCTACTTTTTCAGCAATACGATACATCATACGACGCATAACAGTAATTACATATTCAGAGTCCACTTTTTTGTATATTTCTTCCTGTAATTTTGTAAATGGAATCACATGAACCTTAATATGACCTGAATATTCATTTAAAATTGAAGCAAGTGTTAAAACTTTATTTTTAGCTTCCACACTTGTATGTGGTGGAGATTCAAAATATAAACATTCTATATCTACACCTCTTTTTAAAGCTAAATAACCAGCTACTGGACTATCAATTCCACCACTAAGCATCAAAATTCCTTTTCCTTGAATACCTACTGGATATCCACCAATTCCTGGTAATTCTTTTAAATAAACAAAATTACCTTCTCTACGTATTTCTACTTTTACAATTTGATCTGGATGATGAACATCCACTTTTACATTTAAATTTTTTAAAAGATATCCACCTAATTGACGACTAAATTCCATACTAGGAATGGGAAATTGTTTATCCGCACGATTAGTTTCAACTTTAAATGTTTGCGCATTAGATTCTCTTAATAGTTTTAAAGCAATATCAAAGATTTCATCTTTATTATTGACTTTATGACATATAACAATACCATGAATTCCAAAAACTTTTTGTAATGCCTTAACAATTTCTTCCAACTCATTTTCATCACATTTAATATACATACGTACATAATCATATTCAATTTCAAAATTAAATTTTTTTAAAATAGAACGAATATTTTTTTCTAATGTCTGTATGAAAAACTTGCGATTTCCTTTTTTTGTTGTTAATTCTCCGTATTTGATTAATATTAGTCTGTTCATGTAATCACTTCCTTCTCAAGTATTATAACATATTCTTTATATATATTTCATAATAATGATAAAATATCATTTGATTATAAAAAACCACGAATAAAATCGTGTTATGTTGAATATCCAGAACCTAATATTTTATTTATTTGTTTATCATCATAAACTTTCAATGTCTTCTATAGATAAACCTGTCATTTCACTAATATACTCTATTTTTTGACCACTATCTTTCAATTTTTTGGCAATACGAATTTGTCCTTCTTTTAATCCAGCTTCTCTTCCTTGCTTCTTCGCATACTCCAATCTAGAATTATTCTCCCACTCTTTCATCTTCTCGCCATCATACAATCCTATAAACTGACTATCTTCTGTTAAATGTACTAATTTATCCTTTGCTTCTTCCATATAGCTTTCTCCCTTACTGATCTCTTCTAAGGTCTTTATATTCTCTTCACTTAGTAATAAGATCTCTTTCTCTAATTTACTTAACTCAACTCTATTATAGTACATTCTTTTTAC
>CALVJM010000039.1 GCA_944332155.1 uncultured Bacilli bacterium | reverse complement strand
TAAAAAATGTATAAGCAATGCTTGTACTTTTTTTGTGTCTTTTTTCATATATATAAATAGGGTGATTACATGTTTTATAAACATATACATAATCGTATACAAATTGTACTTGTTATCGTTGCTATTCTATTTTTAGTGATTATTGCGAAAGTATTCTATACGCAAGTATTTGATTATAAAAAGTTAAATGGTTATGCGGCTAATTTGTGGAGTCGTAATTTACCAATCGAAGGAAATCGTGGTATTATTTATGATCGAAATGGTGAAGTACTAGCGAATAATCTTACGACAACGTCTTTAGTCTTGATTCCTAATCAAATTGAAGATAAAGAGGAAACGGCAGAAAAACTCTCTCAGATATTAGGCGTTACTAAAGAAGCTATGTTAGAACATGTAAATAAAAAATCTTCTATGGAACGTGTTCATCCGGAAGGTCGTAGATTAGATTATGAGACAGCAGATAAAATTAATGATTTAAAATTACCCGGGGTATATTTAGTGAAAGAATCAAAACGTAATTATCCAGGCGGAAAAAGTTTATCGCATACCTTAGGGTTTGTGGGAATTGATAACCAAGGATTAAGTGGTTTAGAACTCATGTATGATTCTTATTTGACAGGGGAGTATGGAGCGATTAAATATTTTAGTGATGCGAAGGGTAATCGTCTAGAATTAAATGAGGTGTATGAACAACCTCAAGATGGAATTAATATGACTTTAACCATTAATAATGAAATTCAAAAATCTTTAGAACGTGAATTAGATAATACGGTCATGAAATATAATCCGGATCAAGCATTAGGAATTGCGATGGATCCTAATACGGGTGAGATTCTGGCAATTTCTTCACGACCTAATTTTGACCCAAGTAATTATCAAGATTATTCTACGGAAATAACGAGTCGTAATTTACCGATTTGGGCTACTTATGAACCTGGTTCTACTTTTAAAATTATTACATTAGCTGCCGCTTTAAATGAAAATAAAGTAGATCTTAATAAAGATCAATTTACTGACTCTGGATCGATTCAAGTAGAAAATGCCCGTATTAAATGTTGGAAACATGGTGGACATGGAACGCAAACTTTCTTACAAGTAGTTGAAAATTCATGTAACCCTGGCTTTGTTGTTTTAGGACAACGTCTCGGGAAAGAAACTTTATTTAAGTATATTAAAAATTTTGGTTTTGGAAAGAAAACAGGAGTGGATTTAAATGGAGAAGCTTCTGGGATCTTATTTTCTTTAGATCAAGTAGGTCCTGTTGAACTTGCAACAACGGCTTTTGGACAGGGAGTTAGTGTTACCCCCATTCAACAAATTACAGCTGTAAGTGCGGCAATTAATGGGGGAAAATTATTACAACCTTATATTGTAAAAAGTTTAAATGAGCCCGAAACAAATCAAGTAATCAAAGAAAACAAACCTAAAAAAGTACGTCAAGTCATTAAAGAAGAAACCAGTAAAGAAGTTCGTTTAGCTTTAGAGAGTGTTGTAACCAATGGAAGTGGACGTAATGCTTTTATTGATGGATATCGTGTGGGTGGTAAGACCGGAACGGCGCAAAAAGTACAAGATGGACGTTATATGGTTGGTAATTACATTACTTCTTTTATGGGGTTTATGCCTGCGGACGACCCACAGATTGTTGTTTATATTGCGATTGATAATGCGAAAGGAATTACGCAATACGGAGGAACCGTTGCCGCACCAATTGTCAAAAATGTACTCGAAGATGTGATTCAAATTTTAAATATTCCAAGAAGAAAAGGGGCTAGTGAGAAAAAATATAATTATTTAGATCAAAAATATGCGACCGTACCAGATGTTGTGGGTGATAGTAAAAAAGAAGCGAGTGAAAAGTTAGAAAAATTTAAAGTAGAGTATTCAGGAAGTGGTGATACCGTGACTTATCAAAGCCCTGTAGCTGGTGAGAGAATATATGAAGGGGAAACCGTTCGTTTGATGTTGAATTAGTAGGAGGAACTTATGTTAATATTAACCAAATCCGTATTAGCTTTAATGATTAGTTTTTTGATTTCTGTGTTGTTTGCTGTTATTGTTATTCCACTACTTCGAAAATTACATGCAGGACAAAGACTTAGTATTTATTTAGAAGAAGCTCATAAGAAAAAACAAGGAACCCCAACTATGGGTGGTATTATTTTTATCATACCAACCTTGTTTGCTTATTTACTATTGTTTTTAATGGGGAAGGTAACAATCAATATTAGTATTCTTATTGTTTTGATTACTTTTATTGGTTATGCTTTCATTGGTTTTCTAGATGATTATTTAATCATTAAACGACATAATAATAAAGGTTTATCAGAAAGTCAAAAGTTATTAGGTCAATTAATTATTGCCGTTCTCTTTTTCTATTTGTTTAGTATCGGTGGTAATGAACCTTTACTGTGGATTCACACTTTTGGAATTAAAATTAATATTGGTTGGTGGTATGGTTTATTTATTCTCTTTGTTTTAGTCGCAAGTAGTAATGCTGTAAATTTAACGGATGGTTTAGATGGACTAGCTGGAGGACTTAGTGTGATTGCTTTTCTAACCTTTGGTATTATTAGTATAAATACAGGATGGTTAGAAGGTTATGAAGAATTATCCATATTTGCCTTTTTATTAGTCGGTTCTCTTTTAGGATTCTTAGTATTTAACGTGAGTCCTGCACAAGTATTTATGGGCGATACAGGTTCTCTTTGCCTCGGATCAACTCTTGGAACTTACGCAATTTTAACGAGACATGAATTACTATTAATTATCATTGGTTTTGTCTTTGTCATGGAAACAGTATCAGTTATATTACAGCGTTATTATTATAAACTAACTCATAAACGATTATTCTTAATGGCTCCCATTCATCATACTTTTGAAAAAATGGGGTGGAATGAACGTAATATTGTAAAATTGTTTTGGATTATTGGTCTAATTGCTTCTTTAATCTCATTATTATTTAGTACTTGGATATAAAAAAATTACCATCTTGTATGGTAACTTTTTTGTATGATTTGAGATGTTTATTCTTATATAATGATTCATCATTTTTTGTTCTAACTCATGTTCATAATGATTCTTAATTGCAAAAATTATAGTAATCATGATGAACACTTCTATTTTAGTATATGTGTTTTGTTTAATTAATTATTGGTATTCTATTAATTACATTATATCGCATTTTTTAAAAAAATGATATAATTTATGTATAAAAAAAGCAAATGTGGTGAGATTATATGGACGTAAAACGAAATATTCTTAAACTTGTGGTATTATTCATTTATATTGGACTTCCATTTTTAATTTTTATTGGTTTGATTCCGTTTGATTATAAATTTTATACGTTAACAATTGGTGGTATTATTGTTTATATAATAATGAAAGTTTTAGGTTTTAAAAATCGAGAGTTAGGTATAAAAGAAGAGAGTGCTTGGCAATCTATTAGAGATGTTTTTCCGGTGACTTTTCTTTTTGTTATTATAGGATTATTGATGTATCAACTGGGTTATACTCAAAGATTTGAAATAAATGAAAATTTAGCTTTTTTCTTGTTTTATGTATTTATTTCTTGTCCGATTCAGGAACTTTTGTATCGTGGCGTATTAACAAGTATTGGATGTGGAAAGTTTTCTAATACGGGCCTTGTGATTGTTTCATCTTTCTTATATAGCTATATTCATATTATTTATCATGATTTTTTGACACTTGTGATTACTTTTATAATTGGTGTGATATGGCATCTTGCTTATTTAAAAACGAATAATTTAATTGGAGTAACTATTAGTCATATTATACTGGGAATTTTAACAATTTCCATCGGTTTTATACAATAAATATTTATGAATGATGTAAACTTTGATAATGATAAAATATTAACGTTCATATCTACTAATATTTAGAAGAATTCCCATTCCCATCATGGTAATTAATAGAGAAGATCCACCATAACTTACAAATGGTAAGGTAATTCCAGTTATCGGCATAAGACCTGTTACCACACTTAAGTTTAAAATACATTGAAAGGCAAGACTGAAGGTAATACCAAAGGCTAGATATTTACCGAATAAATCATTGGCTTTTTTGGCAATTTTAAAGCCTTGATAAATGATGATAAAGAAGAGAGTAGTAATAATAATGACACCTAGAAAACCAAATTCTTCACTAATGATGGAAAAGATAAAATCGGTTTGTGGTTCTGGTAAATAGAAATGTTTCTGTCTTGAATTTCCTAATCCAAATCCTAATAGCCCACCTGGCCCAATCGCATATAAGGATTGAATAATTTGAAATCCACTACCCAAGGGGTCACTCCAAGGGTTTAAGAAAGATAAAATACGTTTCAAACGATAAGGAGCCGCAATAATAAGACCTACAATACCAATTAATCCAGCTACTCCGATTTTGAGGAAGAATTTAAAAGGAACACCACTTACAAAAAGAAGACCTATGGTCGTCATGACTAAAATCATTCCTGTTCCAAAGTCTGGTTGTAACATAATGAGACCAAAAATCATAAGTGCAAGTCCTAATAGAGGAAGTACACCTTTTTTGATATTAGACATCTTTTTTTCATTTTTGGTTAAATACTTAGCCGAAAAGATAATTAAAGCTAGTTTTGTAAACTCACTAGGTTGAATTCCAAATGAACCAATACCAAACCAACTTCGACTTCCGTTACGAACGGTTCCGATACCAGGGATTAATACGAGTATCAGTAAGACGACACATCCTATAAGAAATACTTTTGCCCATTTTTGATAGTATTGATAGTTGATTTTACTAATGACATTCATTAAAAATAAACCTACGATAAAAAATAAGCCTTGATTTTTAACAAATTTAAAGGGATCGTTAAACTTATATTCAGCCCATATATTAGAAGCAGAATAGACCATGAGTAAGCCAAATAAAGAGAGTATAATGACACTACCTAGCAGAACATAATTGATATTTTTTTTCATGAATGCACCTCTTTTTATCTATACAATATATTCGTGAGTGTCAAAAAAAATACGTGTTGGTCTTGCTTGAATCCGTAAATTTATGTATAATAAAAACGTTTGAAAGGGAGATACTATGTTAAAAATAAAACAATTTGAAGTGGAGGAAAAATTTAGTGAGATTCATTTTCGTCATCGTATGTACCAAGACAAAAGTATTATGACGATTAATATTATGACCGAATTTTTTCCTGCTTTATTAGATGATTCCATTGTAAGTGGCGCTATAGATATTAAATTAGATGTGGATGATATTCATTCGCTTCAAGATTTAGAAGGAAAATCATATAAAGGGAAAGTTGGTTTTGTGACCCTTTCTGTTAATAATCATGGAAATTGGGAACACAAATCTCTAGAAGAATTTTCTTGTACTTTTGGACATATTGATCAAAATAAAATAGAAGTTACGTTTGAATGTGAAGAAGCTTTTATTTTTTCAAAGATTACGATGGTTAGTTTATATACAACGAGTACTTCTAAGAATAAGTTGAATGAAGTGTTTGATATGAGTTCTTTTTATGAGGAACCTATTATTAAAGAAATTAATAAACGTCAAATATCAAAGTATTTTATTAAAAAATAAGTAAAGAGAAACGATGGTTTCTCTTTTGTTTTGTGTTATACTATTAATAGTTAGAAGGTGAGTTTATGATTTCTTTACAAGTAAAAACTGAATACTCTTTATTAACGAGTTTAATTAAAGTTGAAGATTATGTTCGTTATGCGAAGGAACATCAATTATCTAGTTTGGTTCTAACGGATACGTCTTTATTTGGATTAATGAAATTTTATGATTTATGTATATCCAACCATATAAAACCAATACTAGGACTCACCATCACTTTAGAAGGCCATGAATTGATTCTTTATGCGATGAATGAGGTAGGTTATCACCATTTATTAAAGTTATCGACATTAGTTAGTGAGAAAGCAATTAGTGTAGATGCTTTAGATCACTATCACGAAGGTCTTTTATGTGTGTTGCCATTTTCTTCTTTAGACCTTTTATCGGTTGTAAATAAGATTTATCCTGATTTATATTTAGGGTATGCGACCATGGAACAGCGAAAAGAATTAGATTCTCTTTATCCTAAAGTATTCTTTAGAGAAGTATTATGTTTAGAAAAAGAAGAGACACCTTATATTCGATATCTCCATGCGATTCGTGATGGAAAGTTGTTGACAGAGGTTCAAGAACACGGAATTCCTTGCCATATGATGACCGAAACAGAGTATCAAAATATTCCTCTTGAAGATCGAAAAAATATGGAGGAAATTGTTTCTCGTTGTCAGGTTACCATCAAAAAAGAAAAAGATTTACTACCTATTTATGAGTGTCCAGATCAGTTATCTAGTTATGAGTATTTAAAAAAACTATGTGTGGATGGGTTACGTCGAATCTTTGGTTCTCGCGTGAGTAAAGTTTATCAAGAACGTTTGAAATATGAATTAGATGTGATTCATAAGATGGGCTTTTGTAATTACTTTTTAGTTGTTTGGGATTATGTTCGTTATGCGAAAGAGCAAGGTATTTTAGTAGGCCCTGGCCGTGGTTCGGCAGGTGGTTCTTTAGTCGCGTATTGCCTCAATATTACAACGATTGATCCTGTTAAGTATGACTTACTATTTGAACGTTTTTTAAATCCTGAACGTGTAACTATGCCCGATATTGATATCGATTTTGAAGATGAACGTAGGGAAGAGGTTATTTCTTATTGTATAAATAAATATGGTTTAAAGAAAGTAGCTGGAATTATTGCCTTTGGAACCCTGGCATCTCGTCAAGCCTTACGTGATGTTGGAAGAGTCATGAATATTCCTTTAAAAGAAATTGATATGGTTTGTAAAATGACGGATAATAAACTTTCTTTAGAGGAAAATGTGAAACGAAGTCGTCCTTTACGTGAACATTTATCGATGGATGATACTTTTGCTAGACTTTATAAAGTGGCGCGTCGTTTAGAGGGATTAAAACGTCATACAACCATTCATGCGGCTGGTATTGTCATGTGTCGTAAACCCTTAGACGAAGTGATTCCTTTGTACCAATCCCGTGAAGATTTCTATTTAACCGGATATTCGATGAAATATTTGGAACCTTTAGGTTTATTAAAAATGGACTTTTTAGCCTTAAAGAATCTAACTTTAATTCATCATGTATTAGATTTAATTGAGGAACATGAACACATCAAAATCTTATTTGATGATATTCCTTTAGAAGATAAGGAAGCTACCCGTATTTTTACGACAACGAATACGGTTGGTATCTTTCAATTTGAGTCACGTGGTATGATGAATTTCTTAAGAAAATTGAAGGCAAACTCTTTTGATGATGTCAGTGCGGCAATTGCATTATTTAGACCAGGACCGATGGGGAATATTGATACTTATATTCGTCGTAAACAAGGTTTAGAACCCGTAGTGTATCCTGATCCTAGTTTAGAACCAATTTTAAAGTCGACGTATGGAATTATGATTTATCAGGAACAAATTATGCAGGTGGCTCAAACCATGGCTGATTTTACGTATGCCCAAGCGGATGTTTTACGTCGTGCGATGAGTAAAAAAAATCACGCGGTAATGGAACAAGAAAGAGAACGCTTTATGCGTCAGAGTATAGCCAAAGGATATTCTAAAGAAGTCAGTGAAAAAGTATATAATTTAATTGATAAGTTTGCTTCTTATGGTTTCAATAAGGCACATTCTGTCGGTTATTCGGTAGTGGCTTATCGTATGGCTTATTTAAAAGCTCATTATCCAACTTATTTCTGTGCCGGTCTATTATCTAGTGTCTTAGGTAGTGAGATTAAAACGAAAGAATATTTATACGAATGTAAAGTGAATCATATTACCGTTTTACCACCAGATATTCATAGAAGTACAGATAAATATGAGATTGAAGGGCATGCGATCCGCTATCCTTTATCCGGTATTAAAAATGTTGGCCTTCGTGCGATTGAAACGATTTTAGAAGAACGAGAAAAAAGACCATTTAAAGATATTTATGATTTTACGGCTCGTTGTTATGGAAAAAATATTAATCGAAAAACTTTAACATATCTTATTTATGCGGGAGCGTTGGATGCTTTTGATATGAATAAAAAAACAATTATGGAAAATTTAGATTTAATTATTAATTATGCCGATTTAATTCGTGAATTAGATGAATCTTTCGTTGAAAAACCAATGATTGTGAAAATGGAAGAATATACTAAGAAAGAATTAATGGAAAAAGAAAAAGAAGTGTTTGGTTTTTATTTGAGTAGTCATCCAGTGACGGAAATGCGTAGAAAACAAGAGTTACTATTATCTATTTCTGAAGTTGCACAGTATTTTGATAAGACAATTGATATCATCGTATTAGTTGATCATGTGAAAAAGATAGAAACAAAAACTGGGAAAGAAATGTGTTTTGTGACTGGTGTTGATGAATTAAATACATTGGATATGGTTTTATTCCCTCTTGTATATCAACAAGTACCTCTGTTAGAGGTTGGTATGATGATTCAAGTTAAAGGTCATGTTGAAAAACGTTTTGATAAATATCAATTGGTAGTTCAACAGATTAAAAAGTTAGCGTAGCATTTTACACACTTTATATAATTATAGAAGAAAGTAATTGACAAAAATAAATTATGAATGTATATTAATAATAGGTAGAATAGGAGTGTAAAAGGCAATGAATAAAAAAGACAATAAGAAAACGATTTTGATTGCATTATGTGGTTTGTTAGTTGGCTTAGCAGTAGGGTATGCAGCATTACAATCTACTTTAACGATTAACGGTACTGCACAACTTCCATCAACAGATGATTGGAATGTGTATATTGCTGATATCACTGAACAAGAAGTAGTAAATGCGACAACTAAAACAGTAGGAAAAACAGGAGAGACAGAGGCTCATTTTACAGTAGACTTAGAAAAACCTGGTTCTAGTGCGACTTATACAGTTACTGTTAAAAATGACGGACAAATTGATGCTATCCTAGAAAGCATTGAGGGATTAGATACTTCTAATACATCAGAACCTACTGATATTAAATATTCAATTGACAGTCTTAATGCAAACGAAGATTTATTAGCTAGTGGACAAAAAACATTTACTGTTAAGGTAGAATGGCTTGGTTCTGCAACTACGGTGCCAACACAAAGTAAAGCATTGAACTTAAAATTGAATTATAAACAAAAACCATAAAAGATGTTTCTACATCTTTTTTCTTTGCTACAAAAAAAGAACGGTCCGAAGACCGTCCCAATAAAAGAATAAAAAGGGGTTGGCTAGTGTGATACTAGCTCCAATTCGCCTAATCCGAATTGGCGATTTATATACTAACGCGATTGTTTGTTTTTGTCAATACTTTTTTCAAAAAAAAACGAAAAAACGTGAAAAAAGTCGTTGACTATAAAACTTATGTTCGCTATAATAGGTATAGAATCAGGTGATCTTATGACATTACAAGAACTACCTAAGGTTGGACCTAAAACGGTTGAGTATCTAAAAAAACTAGGTATTAATACGATGGAAGATTTAGTTACTTATTATCCTTATCGTTATGAATTTATGAAAATTAGCAATTTGAATAATGTATCAAATGGCGAAAAAGTAATTCTTAATGGTGTTATTGAAAGTAATGTACAAATTACTTACTTTAAAAAACGTATGAATCGTTTGAATTTTCGTTTTCAAACACAAAATCGTTTATTATATGTAACGATTTTTAATCGTCATTTTTTAAAACCACATTTAGTGTTAGGAAAAGAAATTACTGTAATTGGAAAACTAGATGTAAAACATAATCAGATTGTGGCGAGTGATATTCTACTTACACCGCTTGAAAAAGAAGAGACTCTTGGAATATATCACACAACCGATGGTATTAAAACTAGGCAGCTAAAAACTTTTATTGATGAAGCTTTAAAGCAAAATTTGGTGCTTGATGATTATATTCCAGCATCGATTCGGGCTCATTATGGTTTTATAGATAAACAAGAAGCTATTTATGAATTGCATCATCCAACTCATAAAAATAAATTAAAACAAGCTTTATTACGAACTAAATATGAAGAATTATTTGTATATATGTTAAAAATGAATGTGTTAAAAGCACATAAGCACCATGAAAAAGGAATTGCTCGTTCTTTTGATGACAAAGCGATTCAAAAGTTTATCGATAATCTTCCTTTTTCTTTAACTAAAGATCAGCTTCATGCGATAGGTGTGATTCAACAAGATTTAGAAAAGCCATATGTTATGAATCGTTTATTACAAGGTGATGTTGGTAGTGGTAAGACAGTGGTGTCTATGGTGTCTATGTATATTAATTATTTATCTGGCTATCAAAGTGCATTAATGGCTCCAACAGAAATACTTGCTTTACAACATTATGAAAATATAAAAGATTTCATGAAAGATGAATCTGTGCGAGTTGCTCTTTTAACTGGAAGCATGAAGAAAAGTGAAAAACAAAAAATTTATCAAGCATTAGAAGATGGTACGATTGATATTATTGTTGGAACACATGCTCTTATTAGCGACGGTGTTACTATGAAAAATTTAGGATTGGTCATTACCGATGAACAACATCGTTTTGGAGTAGGGCAACGAAGTAAATTAAAAGAAAAGGGTCAAAGTCCGGATATTCTTTATATGAGTGCGACTCCTATCCCTCGAACATATGCTTTAACTATTTATGGTGATATGGATGTAAGTAGCATTCATACTATGCCTCAAGGAAGATTGCCAGTACTTACTTGTATTAAGAAAAAAAGTGAGATGAAAGATGTTTTAACTATGGTGTACGAAGAGTTAAAAAAAGGACATCAAGCTTATGTAGTCGCACCATTGATTGAAGATGGCGAAGGAAGTAACTTAGAAAATGTAGAGGTATTAGAAAAGAATTTTAATAAAGCATTTGGTAAAGTGTTTCGAATTGCGTCATTGCACGGAAAAATGAAAGATGAAGAAAAAGAAAGAATTATGAATGACTTTAAAGATAATAAAATTCAAATTCTTATTAGTACTACTGTGATTGAAGTAGGAGTCGATGTGAAAAATGCGACAATGATGGTTATTTTTGATGCGTATCGTTTTGGACTCTCTCAACTTCATCAACTTCGAGGACGTGTAGGAAGAAATCAAGAACAATCTTATTGTATTTTAATTAGTGATTTAGAGGTAGAAAGATTAAATGTGTTAACTAAAACTACTGATGGATTTAAAGTAAGTGAGGAAGATTTTAAATTGCGTGGTAGTGGTGATTTATTTGGTTTACGTCAGAGTGGTGATTTAACTTTTAAAGTTGCCAACATTAAACAAGACTTTAACATCTTATTAAGAGCAAAAGAGGATAGTTCTGATTATCTCAAAAGTGATGATTTTAAACAGTACGCAGATACGCATATTCATTCGTTAGTTGACTCTATTTACCATTTAGATTAGTGTCTAACGAGTGTCAACTTGTCGTTTTTGGCATTGACTATTTACAAAAAAATTGTTATATTTTATGTAGCGTGAGGTAAGATATCACGCAGTATATTCTTACGATCTAAGGTGAGAATATTTAACCCCCTGAAAAGGAGCCTTATGGCTCCGTTTTTGTTTATAATAAAATATATATTAAAATGATTCAGAGAATAAAATTATAGTATAAAAAATGAAAATGGTTTTTAATTAAAATGTCAAGTGCAACTTTTGTGAATTTGTAAGTACTTTGTATTAGGCATTAACAATGTTTTGTATG
>CALVJM010000038.1 GCA_944332155.1 uncultured Bacilli bacterium | reverse complement strand
CAGATGCACTATAACAGAAATAAAAATGTGAAGCAAACGACACATTTTATATTTTAAAATAATAATTAATTATCAAATTTCTGTATTTATCGTCCAAAATAAAAAAATCAGAATACTTTATGTATTCCAATTTATTAAATATACATAAATTAAAACAAAAATGTATACTAAAAAGAACTAGACTATAAATCTTGTTCTCCTTTGTTTTTAAATTGTAAAACGATTGGAGTTCCTTCGAAATCAAACGCTTCACGAATTTTATTTTCTAAATAACGTTTATATGAAAAATGAATTAATCCTTTACTATTAACTTGAATATTAAAAGTTGGTGGTTGAGTACGTACTTGTGAAGAGAAATAAATTTTTAATCGTTTTCCTTTATATGAAGGAGGTAAATTTAAAGCATACGCATCTGTAATCACATCATTAATAACATTTGTTGGAATTTGTCTACGACTATTTTCATACACTTTTAAAATTTCTGGCATTAATGTATGAATACGTTTTTTCGTTAAAGCAGACAAAAACACAATAGGTGCATAAGTCATAAATTGAAAATGAGCACGAATCTCTTCTTTAAATTTTTTCATAGCTTTATCTTTATCTTCAATAACATCCCATTTATTAACCACAATAATAATCGCTTTACCAGCTTCTAAGGCATAACTTGCGATGTGTTTATCATGTTCAATAATACCTTCTTCCGCATTTATAACTAATAAACAAACATCACTGCGATCGATGGCACGTAATGAACGTAATAAACTATATTTTTCTACTGATTCATAAATTTTGCCACGTTTACGCATTCCGGCTGTATCAATAACTACATAATCATTACCATGATAAGTAAATACAGTATCAGTAGCATCTCTCGTTGTTCCTGCTTCATCAGATACAATCGCACGCTCTTCACCTAATAATGCATTTACTAAACTACTTTTTCCTACATTCGGTCTACCTATTACACTAAATTTAATCATTCCATCTTCATAATCATCATCTGGAATTTGTTTAAAATCTTTAGTGATTTCATCTAATAAATCATAAATTCCTTCATGTTGTTCACCTGAAACTGGAACATAACTTTCAAATCCCAACTCATAAAAATCATACATATTGTCACGTGCTTTTTTACTATCTATCTTATTAATGGCAACAATAACTGGTTTTCCAGAACTAATAAGCATTTGTTGTACTTCATAATCATTAGTAGTTAATCCTTCTTTTCCATCAACAACAAAAACAACAATATCAGCTTCTTCAATAGCGATTTCAGCTTGTACTTTAATTTCTTTATTAAATAATTCTTTCGATAAGTCAATTCCACCTGTATCAATCAAATGAAATTGATAATCACGATACGTAACTAAACCATATAGACGGTCTCTAGTTACCCCTGGTGTATCTTCAATAATCGCTTGTTTTTTTCCTACTAAACGATTAAATAATGTCGATTTCCCTACATTTGGACGCCCGACTAATGCGACAGTTGGCTTTCTCATAGTTATCCCTCCTAGTTCCATTATATCACAATCTTAATTGCTTTCGCTTGTTTCAATAATAAGTCTGTATCTTCAAAAATCAGTGTTGTAAACTCTTCTAATTGACCTAATTGATAATTATTTAAATCTTTATTTAATTTTAAATATAAATGATCATTAATCTGATAAAAATCCCCAAAAGATAATAAACTTTCTAATCCGTCTTCATCTTCTAGATGGTATAAAAAACAACTTTTTTTCAGACGAATTCGCATATCTACAACCTCTAAATCAAAATATTCAAAATCTTCTTTCACAATATGTAATACCATTCCATAATAGGAATCTTGATATACTTGAATTACATAAAATCCTTCCATGGAAATGTGATAATACTTTTTTAGCGTTAAAAAGAAAGACTTAAAATATTCTTCTAAGTCCGTTTTTGTTTCTAAATCTGAATTTTTCAAATAGAACTTATTAAGATAAACATTAAAACTATTCTCACTTATTTTTTCTATCTTCAAAACGATCACCTACACATAGTATATGTGTTCATAAGCGTTTTGATATTAATCAATAATCGTTCTTTGAATTTTATCGTGAATAAGATCTTTACCTGTCTTATCAACATTAGAAAATAAAATAAAATCATTTCCTAATGTAAGTTCTAACTCATTTAAAATTAAATTGCGTTGACGTTGATGATGAGTAATTCCCACTTTATCTACTTTCGTGGCTACAATTGTTACAGGTATATGATAGTGCTGTAAAAAATTGTACATTAATACATCATCAGCAGTTGGTTTATTACGAAAATCAATCAACATAAATACTTGTTTTAAATTAGGTCGATTAGTTAAGTAATCTTCCATCATTAAACCAAATTTTTTCTTTTCTTTTTTTCCCAATTTAGCAAAACCATAACCAGGCGCATCCACTAAGTAAAATGCATTGTTAACTAAATAAAAATTAATGGTTTGTGTTTTTCCTGGCGTAGCCGAAGTACGAGCTAAATTCTTACGATTAATAATCGTATTTATAAAACTGCTTTTACCTACATTAGAACGTCCAACTAACAAAAATTCAGGTTTGTTATCCGTTGGATATTGACTTTCTCTTACGGCACTAATGGTTAATTCGACACTTTGAATTTTCATGTCATCACCTCTCGTTTTAATAAAACTGTTTAATTATAACATTATTTTCAGTGCTTTGTCAAAAAAAGATGGAAAAATAAGTTCCTTTATAGTATAATGAAGTATAGGTGATGTTATGTTATATCCTAATGGTTTTAAAAAAAACTACAAGAACAACATTAATTATGGAAACCGTGGGATGAAGTTAGAAGAAGATATCAATGAATCAAATATTTTCTATCAAACTCATAATATCGGAATCATTCATAAAAAACCAGTACCTTTAACAATCGCAAGAGTCGATTTTCCCTCACGTCGTGAGGCAGTAGTAAGAGAGGCATACTTTAAAACGCCTTCTACAACAGATTATAATGGTATATATCGTGGTAAATATATTGATTTCGATGCGAAGGAAAGTAAAAGTAAAACATCTTTCCCATTAAACAACATTCATCCTCATCAATTAGCACATCTAGAGTCTATCTTACAACATGGTGGAATTGCTTTCTTAATAGTTCGTTTTACAACGTTAGATGAAACGTATTTTTTAAAAGCAGAAGACCTTCTTCTGTTTACTCAGCAAACAAAGCGAAAATCAATTCCCATTTCTTTTTTTAGAGAACATGCGATTATAATTCCGTATAAGATACATCCAAGAATAGATTATTTAAAAGTAATTGATGAATTATATTTTTAAAGGAGGTTTTTGTGAATAAGCGACAAATCAAATATATAATGAAGAAATATCATGAATTGATTCTATTAAGTGTCATTAGTCTTATCGCACTTATTGTAGGTGGTATGATTATTGGCTTGACACTTTCATTTGTCATTATTATAGCCATTGATTTATTGCTATTTCTTCCAAATAAAGAACAATGGTTAAAAAAGGATAAAGGTGGTAAAAACGTGAAAATTGATAATTATGCACATAATACACGTAGCGCACGTAGTGCGAACGTAAATAAAAGAACGACAAAATCAAAAAAGAAAAATAAGAAGAAAAAATGGAAGATTATCTTACTAACACTTCTCGGCTTAGGTATTTTAGCCATCATTGCTTTCATCATATTTATGATTATGATTATTAAAGATGCACCTAAGTTTGATCCTGAAAATTTATATCATCAAGAATCTAGTATTGTTTATGATAAAAATGGAAATCAAGTTGCTAAACTTGGGGCAGAAAATCGTGAAAAAGTGACTTATGATCAACTTCCTGAAGTATTAGTAGATGCGATAGTCGCAACTGAGGACTCGCGATTCTTTGAACATAATGGTTTTGACTTACCACGTTTCTTAAAAGCAAGTGTTGGTCAATTACTAGGAAAGAATGCCGGAGGAGCATCTACCCTAACCATGCAGATTGTTAAAAACCATTTTACTTCGACAACTGCAACTGGTTTTGAGGGAATCAAACGTAAATTTACAGATATTTATATGTCTATTTTCCAAGTAGAAAAACATTATTCTAAAAAAGAAATTATGGAATTCTATGTTAATGCTCCTTACTTAGGTAGTGGTGCATGGGGAGTAGAACAAGCTTGTCAAACATATTTTGGTAAGTCAGCTAAAGATATTAACTTATCAGAAGCAGCAATGATTGCTGGATTGTTCCAAGCACCAAACTCTTATGACCCTAACTTACACCCAGAACTTACTGAGAAAAGACGTCAAACAGTATTATATCTTATGGAACGACATGGATATATTACTTCAAAAGAACGTAAAGCTGCTGAAAATTTAACTGTAGAAAAAATTGTAAAAGATCGTTCTACAAATTCTGAAGGTTCTACTAATGAAAATAAATATCAAGCATTTGTTGATACCGTTGTAGAAGAAGTACAAGAAGATACAGGACAAGATCCATATACAGTATCTATGGAAATATATACAACACTAGATCCAGAAAAACAAGAACACATTTCTAATATTATGGATGGAGACGGTTTTAATTGGGAAAATGATGTCGTTGATGCCGGAATTATGGTATTAGATAATCAAACTGGTGAAATATTAGCAGTTGGTGCAGGACGTAATCGTACCGGAAAACGTGGATATAATACAGCTACTATGATGAGCCGTCAGATTGGTTCAACTGCAAAACCAATTTATGATTATGCACCTGGTATCGAATATGAAAACTGGTCTACATATACTCCATTCGTCGATGAAAAACATAGTTATTCAAATGATGTAGAAATATATAACTGGGATCGTACTTATAACGGATGGATGACAATGCGTGATGCCTTAGCACAATCTCGTAATATTCCAGCTCTTAAGGCGTTCCAAGCTAATAAAAATAAAAATATTAAAAACTTTGTAACTAGTTTAGGATTATCGCCTGAATTAGAAGATGGTATTGTTCACGAAGCTCATGCTTTAGGTGGATACAATGGAGAAAATCCATTAACCATGGCAGCAGCTTATGCAGCCTTTGGCAATGGTGGTTACTATATTAAACCACATAGTTATACAAAAATAGTATTTAAAGAAGATGGAAAAGAAGTTGAAAATAAACCTGAAAAAACACGTGTTATGAGTGAAGAAACCGCATATATGATGACTAGTTTATTACAATCTAGTGCTCAAGGTGGTTTAGGTGCTCAAGCAAACTTAGGAGACAATATTGTATATGGTGCTAAAACAGGTACTTCAAACTTTGATGAAGAAACAATAAAGAAATGGGGATTTGGTCCAAATGCCGTTAATGACCTTTGGGTAAACTCTGTTTCACCAGAATATGCTATTTCTATTTGGTATGGATATAAAGAAATTGATCCAGACCATGTAAGTACATCTTACAGTATTGGACACCGTAAATTATTTCAAGCTGTCGCTAAAGGAATCTATAAATCAGGAAGTACTTGGACAAAACCAGAAGGTGTTACAGAAGTAACTATTGAAAGAGGTAGTTACCCTGCTCAACTTCCAAGTGAATTTACTCCTGATAACTATAAGATTACAGAACTATTTAAAAAAGGTACTGAACCAACTGAAGTATCAAAACGCTTTGCCAAATTAGATAACCCTACCAATGTAAAAGCTACACTTAGTGGTAATACTGCAACCATTACATGGAATGCAATTAAAACTCCATGGGCGCTAGACTCAGGTAGTATTGCAGCTAGTTGGGCAAAAGTATATAATGATCCAAATTATGGAGCAAGCGTTATTTTAGGACAGAATCAAGGAATTTTAGGTAGTTTAACTTATGATATCTATAGTAAAGATGCTGCAGGTAACCTATCATATATAGGAACCACTGCAGATACAAAATATAGCTTTACTGTTAGATCTTCTTCACCAAGCACTTATATTGTAAAATCTTCATATACCAACTTTAAATCAAATGCTAGTGATGGTGTAAGTGTTAACATTCAAACAAACACTATTAAACAGGAAGTTACTGCTACTCTCAACGGAAAAGCAGAAATGACCATTGCCGTTGGTAGTACATTTACTGATCCAGGAGTTACCGTTAATGTGGATGGAACACCAACTAATGGAAGTTATACAACTTCTATAAGTTTCGTAGGTGAAGATGGAACTGTAAATAACGATGTTACCAAAGTAGATACTTCTACTCCAGGTACATACACAATTACTTATAAAATTACTAATAAAAACTATACAGGTGAAGATTTAGAAAGAACAGTAATTGTTCAATAAAAAAAAATAAGTTGTTTCAAAGCAACTTATTTTTTTTTACAAATTAGTTTTCAAAATTTTTACAACTGGGCGACTCCATATCCGTTTGTATACGAAACATTAAAGTAGTTCAAGTAGCTATTCATGCTGGTGGCATTTGAATCAATGCTTCATAACTATAATATTTGACCTTTAACTGAATCAAAATATACTTCATCCCCTACTGTATAATCTGTTATACCTCTAGGTTCTGGTACATCTGGTCGATCTTGTTAGTGTTAAGCATATAGGTTTACTGTTAAATCTAAAGTTATACTTTTATTTGTTTGTGGTATTGTAGTAGCATCTTCACTCTATGATACAACAAGTATAAACTAACTTTCTTCGCTTATGTTTTCTTTGAAGTTATATAACGTAAATTAGATATTTCTTGGTTCTGAAACATTTGCTTCATATAATTCCGTAATATCACTAATATAACTATCTAACTTACTAGTATTTTCTACCGTGATTTCATATACTCCAGTCGCTAGTGTTTTTTCATATCAACATTTAAAACTATTTGATGCTCATTGATAACTTCCGCTTGAAGCATTGTAATATCATACGTCGTTATATCAAGTCCACCTAAAATTCTATTGTCAAAATCATTTATATCTCAACTTTCTGTAACTTGGTTAATCTCTTCAATATTGGTAAATACAATATTAAAGTTAGATGCAATACTACCAGATTTAATTATTGACTTAATATAACATAACCTACTGCTAATGCCATAATAATGGTACATGACAATCCTTCGTTTTTGCTTATTCTCATTTTATACCTTCTCGTATAATATAGTTAAGATATTTTTTATCTTCCTTATTCATTATACAAAAAGAGTATATGATTTTCATTATCATATACCTTGTATAAGAATCTGCGATTAACTAATATTGAAGAAATTGGAAATTAGCCTTAATAGTACTATAAGCTCCACCTGGAACACTCGTGATTGTTGGATCCCATTCTACTTTAATACTGATTGTTGCACTTCTACCAGCTCGTAATAATTCTCCTTCTTTTATACCAGATACTGTAAATTTAATCGCCTTTTGTTGATTTTGTTCATCATTAATATCAATTAACATTTTATCTAATATTGCATCTAATCGACCTTTATTTTTAATTTCTACGTCGTATGTAATATAATCACCTGGTTCTTTTAGAATAACTGAAAAATATAATGTATTAGCAATACTATATGGTTTAAAATTTTCACTGGCATTTCCGTGTATTGTCCCACTAGTAATGACATTTGTTTCAATATCCCAAAATTTAGATTGGTCTACAACACCAAATTTTGCTTTATAAGCTAAAGGAATATATCCTATCGCCATAATTATAAAAGCTAAAAACAAACTGAAAATAATTCGATTTTTATAAGTTTTCGTTTTTTGTTCTTTGTTATTAGATTCTGGATTCATATGCTATCACCTACTATAATAATATTGTATAAAATAAATACAAAATAGTCAAGAAAAGAACAAGATCTATTCTTGTCCTTTTCGTAAAATAAATCGATATAATTGTTTTCCTTGAATAATCATAAACCAACCTTCATTTTCATTACCATAATAAAGAATAGGAATACGAACTTCTGCTTCAAGATCAATAAGCTCATTGAATGATTTAACTTCAACAATAGTCATATTTGATATATCCATCAAAGTATTAATTTCAACAATAATATCCCCATATTCTTTTAGAATTCGATTTACTTGACGATCAAATGCACTTTCATTTTTAGTAAATGATGGTTTCCAATATTTATAGAATGCAAGTGCAGTAATAACAAAGGCCGCAATAGAAATAATTAGTTTTAAATTATTAATTGTTTTTGTTGCAGTTGTTACTTTTG
Organism: uncultured Bacilli bacterium; assembly: GCA_944332155.1. Taxonomy (GTDB): domain Bacteria; phylum Bacillota_I; class Bacilli_A; order RF39; family UBA660; genus Pelethosoma. The sequence continues at coordinate 3,868 of CALVJM010000038.1, read as the reverse complement.
AAATATTTTGAACTTCATTTGTTTTAGCTTTTGTTGTTATTTGGAAAGCTTGTTCATTTAAAGGTATTTTCATTTCAAAAGAGCTTTCTTCGTTAATAGTTCCAACTCCCGATACTGGTTCACCACGAACATTTACTTTAAATACAACTGATAAATAAGCTTCCATTGGAACATTAATTTCTTTATAGAAATTTTCTACAATAGCATTATATTGATTGAAATCAATTACTAAATCTTTACTTAAAGAGAATCCTAACTCATTATTAAGGGTTTTAGTTTCTGCAGGAACTAAAACATAGCTTTTATTCCATACCTCATTATTTTCTAGCTCATCTGTTGTTTGATATTCTCCAATTATATTAGCACTAACACTATAAGTATAAGTTAGATCAGCTTCTTCACCACCACTGTACTGATAATTGAATTTAGCTGTGATATTATTAATCAATTTAGTAATGTATAGCTTATTCATCCCCATAACTTTTGAATCTGTATAATTATTATCTATTAAATTTACAGAATATGTACCCGATGGTGTAGCTTTATAAGAATATAAAACATCTTTTTTACCTTCTGTAACATTAATCGCACTCATTCCCATAATGATTTCTACACTAAAAAGAATTAAGAATATTAATGGAATGATTACTTTTTTTATTAACTTATTATCTTTCATTTGTGTTCCCTCTCTTCTTTTATTTATTTTTTCGAAAATACGTCATTTAACCATACAGAAGGATATCCAATCTTTGGTATAACATATTTTACAACACCACGAATTTGTGATTCCGTAACTGGATTCGTGTCTGGTGCATTGTTATTATCACCTTTTGTAGTAAAGACTAATGCGCCATCATCATTTTCTTTTATCTTTACGATACGATGAACTACAAATCGTCCATCCGTTTCATATTGTAAGACATCTCCTACTTTTAATTTGTCTGTTTCATCAACATCTATTTTTCGAACAACAACTACGTCGCCTCGACTAAACGCTGGCACCATACTATTTGAGACTATTGCGATTGGTTCGTTTCTAAATAATCCCAATACAAATCCAACAAACATAAGCAAAATAGCATATACTGGCAAAATGTTTAATGGATTATCACGATTAATACGCCTTCGTGATACATCTCCTTCAGCTTTAATCTGAGCATAATTCATGTAGAAATACACGATTGAAGGTGTAATAATTTCAAATAGTGCGGTACCAAACCAATCCAAATTAGGAAAAACTGGAGTAATAAAGAATGCGACTTGAATAACACTACGATAAATAATATTAGGAATAGGACCAGCAATCGTCGCAATATAAGTAAATAAACTATTCTTTACAACAGATGGAATTAATACTGACGAAATATATTCAAAGGATGCTTGCATATTAGAGAAATTCTTATCAATTTCGGTATAGTTTAACTCTACCGCAACAAAAAGAACTGTTACGATAGCTAAAATATATTTTTTTCGACTAGTATAATTCACCAAAATTGATCGAATATATTCTTGACATATAAATGCAGGTATATAAGACCAAATATTTACTAATACTTTACCAATTTCATGTGAATAAGGACTATATTGATATCCAAATATTAAACCAGACAAAAAATACACAATTAAATAAAGAATAACAGCAATTACAATCGTTTGTATTTTATCGACTTTATTTTTATACCTAGAATGCTCATTAGATGAGAATAAGAATACAAGACCTGCGATAAATAACCAAAATAAAGGGTTAATCACATTATAATATATCTTTGCAGAAAAAATAATGTTCAAGGCAGGATAAATTGTCAAGTACAAAAATATAAGTATATAAATGCTAATAATTTTCAAATTTATTCTCTTCATACTTTTCCCTAGTCTCCTATTATATTTATAGTTTAACAGAAATTAACAGAGAAATCAAGTATGAGAAATGTAAAAAAATGAAATATAGTAAAAAAGCTTAAATATAATTTAAGCTTGTTGATATTCTAATGTTAATGTTAATTTTTTTACAGTATTTTCTGGTACTGCAGTTGCTGCTGCATCCCACCATACTTTTACATGTATATTCTCTGTTGGAGCAGCTCCATCACTTTTACCTTTTAAGATTTGACCTTTAGCACTGTCAATTGGCATATTTGAAGAACCATAAGTGATTTCATAATTAATTCCATTTGCCTCTGTAATTGATACAGGTGAATCTGAACCATCTGTTACAGTTGTTACAACATTAGCTAATTTAGCATCTAATGATCCATTATTAGTTACTGTAATATCATATTCCATTGTATCTCCAGGTGTTTGGAAAGCTACATCAAAACTAGCAGTTGTACCTCCAGAGATAACCGCAGGTGTTTTATTACTAGCTGTTGAAGATGCGCCAGTACTATTACTTGCTGTACCTTCTGTAATGTTAGTAAATTTAACATCCCATGTACTTGATACTTGAGCAGTTCCGTTAATTGTTAATTGTTGTGCTAAAGCTGCATAACCTACTGCCATAGCAATAATCGCTACTAACAATCCTCCAATCAGAATATTTTTCTTCTCCTTTTTTTCAGTCATGTTTACCCTCCTATTTTCTACTGTATATATTTTAACATCATCCCAAAAAAAATGCAAGAGAAAAGCTTAAAATTTCTTTTAAGCTTGTTGATATTCTAATGTTAATGTTAATTTTTTTACAGTATTTTCTGGTACCTCTGTTGCAGTTTGATCCCACCATACCTTTACATGTACAGTAGAAGTGTTTGCAGGTCCATCTGCAGGTTTTCCAGCAATTACATCGTTTTTAGCACTAGCATAAGGTTTTCCATCAATAGTAATTTCATAATTAATTCCCTTTGCTTCAGTTAATTCTAATGGTTCTGATGCTCCATCAGTTGCAGTAGCTACTACATTAGCTAATTTAGCATCTAAAGACCCATCATTAGTTACTGTAATATCATATTCCATTGTATCTCCAGGTGTTTGGAATTCTACGTCAAAAGTAGCAGTTGTACCTCCTGATATAGATGGTGCTGTTCTATTTTTAGCAGTAGAAGCCACACCAGCAGAGTTACTTGGTGTTCCTTCAGAAATATGTGTAAATTTAACATCCCATGTACTAGTTACTTGGGCAGTTCCATTAATTGTTAATTGTTGTGCTAAAGCTGCATAACCTACTGCCATAGCAACAATCGCTACTAATAATCCACCAATTAGAATATTCTTTTTCTCTTTTTTCTCAGTCATGTTTTTTCCTCCCGTATCTTACAAAAATATTTTAACATCGCTGTATAAAAAAATCAATAAAAAATGAGAATTTTATTTCTCATTTACTTTTTTTATGAGCCATATGACAAGTATAACGACAAAAACACCGCCGCCAACAAATACATATTTATAATCTTTCCAGTCTACTTTTTCTTCTGTTTCTTTTTCTTTCTCCTGATTATCTAATTTAATAATATACTCCCCATCTTTAGAATAAAGATAATTTTCTCGAGCATATCTTGCCAAATAATCAGGATCTTTTAACTTTTCTATTTCAACCGCCAAATCAGTTTCATCTTTCTTTAATGATTTTAACTCTGTATTTAAAGCTTTTTTTTCATTATTTAAATTAACAATTTTAATAATTGCAAGTGTTGATGAAAAAATAAAATAAGCAATCATAAAACAAGAAAGTGTTCCGAAAAACATCAAACGGCGTTTTGCTTTTTTCTTCATACTTTTTTTTCTGGCCATATTATCATCCTCTATTTATAGAGTATATCATTGTTTCTTCAATTTTTCAATGCCGTGTTCCAATAGTGTTAATCCTTTTTTAAAATGTATACGTATCATTAATTAAAATGTATACATTAATAAGTTATAATATATCTCTGAA
>CALVJM010000037.1 GCA_944332155.1 uncultured Bacilli bacterium | reverse complement strand
TAAAACATGTAATCACCCTATTTATATATATGAAAAAAGACACAAAAAAAGTACAAGCATTGCTTATACATTTTTTAGTGATATACAACCTATTTTCTTTATATTACAACCTTATAGCTTTAATTAAATATTAGATTTACTAACTCGTATCTCAAAAGATGAGTTCTATTCTCTTCTTATCTATTATCCGACTGGTACAACAATTTCACTAATTGCTTTAATATCATTTATTGTACCCATATTTAATAATTGCTAATCTTTATAATACTTTTGATTTTTACTTGTTGGTTTATCTGGTAAAGTCATTTTAATTAATCCGCATTCAAGTGCTGGATTTAAATAATTATCTCTAAACGAATCTTTAGATTTTAACCCTAACTTTCCCATTATTTCAAATGCACTCATTGGAATATTATAATCCATTACTTCAAGCAATTTAGTTACATATCCGCTTATATGAGTTATTTCTTTTTCAGTATTTGATAATAAATTATCTAATTCTCTATCAATCATATCTAACATAAATTCTATAAATTCATTAGAATTACCTGTTTTATTACAATTATTAATCACTTTATAATATTCTTCTTGATATTTTTTTATTTGTGATTCTATAGGTACGTATTCAAATAACTCTTTCCATTTAGATAAAATTATATTTTGCCATAGTCTAGCAGTCCTACCATTTCCATCACTAAATGGATGAATAAATACGAATTCATAATGAAATATAGAAGATAATATTAATGGATGAATTTCATCTTTTGATTCTTTCATCCAATTAAATAAATCATTCATTAAAGATTCTACGTATTCAGGTTTAGGTGCGATAAAAATACAATTACCATTTTCATCAAAAACACCTTCTTCTCCTTTTCTAAATACGCCAGATTCTTCTACAGTTAAAAATGTCATAGTTCTATGCACTTTTAATAAATCTTTAATATTATACGGATTAGATTCACTCATCATTTCATAAGCTTTATAAGCATTCTTAACTTCTTGTATTTCTTTTTGATCTCCAAGTACTAATTTACCATTAATAACATCTTTAACTTGATTAAATGATAATGAATTTGCTTCAATAGCTAAAGATGAATGTATTGAATGAATACGATTATTTCTTCTTAGTACTGGCATTTTATTTAAATTACTAAAATTATCTAATTTACCAACTTTTTCCATTATACTACCAACAAATTCTAACATCTTATTTGAAATAGTAAATGGTGGGACATATTTTTTCATTAAACTCACCTCTTATTTTTCTAATAATATTATACTACAGTTTAAATATAATATCAATCATCTTACCTATATCTTACAGGTTTTCTTACATGTTGTTTGAGTAGTTTTTTAAACTCAAAATTCAATCTTTTTATTGATATCAATTAAAACAGAGTTTGGTACAATTAACAATAATTCAATTTTTCAGTTGAGTAATAAAAAAACAGGTTCATTTTGACTCATTTTTCTAAAATATTTATTGTATTATTATCTTTTTCGCCATTATAAAATTTTTTCAATACGTTTTCAAAAACAGTAATAGATGAATCTATATAATTAAATAGTGTCATACATGATTTTAATTTTAAACCATCGGGATATCCTAATATATCAGAAATATTACTATCTAATTTTAATAGTTCTTCTGATATTTTAATTAAATTCTTTTTTAAATATTCATTTTCTAAATAGGCATTTGCTTCTTCTTTACTTTTGATTCCATAATATTTTGCAGTAGAACTATAACCTAAATTTATTAATTGCGGAAATATATCCTACATCCAATGTGATATTTTTTACCATTTTTTATTTCTTCAAAGACAACATCATATTCTTCTTTTGTATAGAAACAAAACTTTCTAAATTATATTTATCGGTTGTTTCTCCCTCTACTATAACATTACTAAAATTATTACATAACTCTTTTAAATAATCTATTTTAATAAGTTTGTTAGTCCATTTTTTTGGAAAAGTTGTGTTCAACTTTATAAATAAAAACCATACAAGCAATGCTTATACGATTTTTAAAAATAAATTATAAATGATAATGTACAATCGCCGATTTCATTTCTTTTAAAACGGCTTTTTTAATGTCATTTCCAACTGATAAATCAAAACTATGATAATAACTTTTAAAGACAATATATCCTTTAAACATCAATAAAGTGGTACTAATATTCAATGGTAAGTTTTGAGAATCCATAATCTCATCCAAATTTGCACGAATCCCCTTTACCATATATAGTTTTCCATCGTCTGATAATATTTTTGTATATTCACGATCAAATCCTACGACAAAAAAGTTTTTACTAGTGACTGCATTTTTAAATTCTTTGACTTCCTCTAGTTCTTCTGATGTGAAATGATTAGGATTTTTTTTTATGAAATCATCAATGATTTCTTTGTGTTCCCATAAATATTGGTCAATAGCATCTAACTTGTCAACATCTAACCCTTCTTGTTTGTATATCTTTTTCATTTCTGGACGTATCTTATATTTTTGATTAATATAATCTAGCACAGCAAAATAAAGTTTATAATAATGGTCCGCAGCCTTTTTACATAAATGGGCATTATTTTGAGGAATATGATAGAATTCTTTATCTAAATCGATTGTTTCCTCTTGTTGTTGTTCGTACTCATTTGGAGTAAATCCATTCATTGCCGCACAAGGAATTTCATCAAGTGCCTCATTTATGATATTAGATAATTTTTCATCCAATAATATAGAAAGATCATATCTCTTATTTAACACTCTCTCTTCATCAATGATGCGAAATAAAACTTCTTTATCTAATCTTTTGTTTATTTCATCATACATCTTTTTAACTTTACTTCTTCTAATCGGAAATCCATAATAAAAGATATCAAAGTCATCACGGATATCATTTGCTAAAGTTCCAGCAATACCATATTGTTTTCGCGCTTCTTCTAATTCATCTAATATACCATAATAATCTCTGTAATAAACAAGTTCTTCTTCATTTCCTGAAAAATCAAAATATTGGTCATAGAAATCACAATAAAAATGAAATAAGGGTGAACCCATAAGATCATTTACCCCATGGTCATCAATTTTATAAAGACTTGTAATCATAGAAATTAAAGCTTTCGATAAGAAAATTGCATTGGTTCTCACTTTACTAATCATAAATATGATAACATCTTCAAAGCCACTTTTATCATTCTTTTTATAACTTTCCAAAGCATTTTCAACATTTTGTCTTTGTTCTTCAAACACTTCAAAGGTAACTCTACTAAAGATACACTTATCATTTAAGCTATTAATCTCCCATTCATATTTTTCAATATCTTCTATACTTAATTCTCTATTACGTGCGTATTTTAAGAAATCAAGTTCTTTTCTTGTACAAATATGATATAAGTAATCTTCTTGGTTGTATTCTTTTATAATTTCTTCTAACATTTTCTTTCGTGAAATACGATCATAATCTTTTGGATCATATACAAGTCTTAAATACGTTTCATATAATAATAATTTTGGTAATTTAATAAATTCATCTTTTAATTTCATCATTTTTACTCCTTACTTCATTTTATAAATCGTTTATTACAGTTCTATTCAAAGAATATCACTTATTTCTTCTAACTTAACCCTTTTAATTCTTCATATCTCTCTACTAAAGAATCACGATAATCTATTTTATTCATGTATTGTTCATACTCTTTTATCCATTCTTTTTTTAAATCTAATTCGTCTAATTTATTCAATAAAATATATTCTTTAATTTCTTTATCACTTTCTATATAGTTTTTATGAAAATAGTTTATCCCCATTTCAAATTCGTTTAAAAGAAGATTGATTTCTAAAATACATTCTACATAATTATTGATGTTTACCTCTATTTCATACGCTATAGAATTGTTTTTTGTTTTCAACAAGCGATTTTTTAATTGAATGACCTCTTCTTTTAATATTTCTAGAGCATCTTCTTTCATATCTACTGTTTTTAGATTGGATATAAACTTCGAACACATATCATATGATAACTGATATGGATCTTTATCAACAGATAACAAGTTAACACATTTTTTTAAGTTTTCTTTTGTATACCCACAGTACAAAATTCTTTTCATTAACGTATCATAATAGTCACTTTGTGAAACTCCTAATGCTCTAAAAGTTTCCCAATTAACAAATAATAATCGAACCGAACCAATACTTAATCGTTTAAAGAGTTCTATTAATAATACAGTAGCTATCCCACCATTTGGTGAATTCGGCGAAATATGATTTAACTCTTTATAATATCTTTTAACTTTAAATCTCCAAGCACTTCTTTCTTTTTTAGAAATTATTTTGTTTGGAATTACATAATACTCTTTATCAACACATTCTAAAAAATAAATAATTTCCTTTTGTAAATCTATGAAAGAAACTTCTTTTTTTACTTTCTTTTTTTTAGTTTGTGCATCTCGAATGAAATCATCAATGTTATATTCTTCTTTTTTACTCTTTGGAATTCTTTTATATAATTCAACAATAATTTCTGTTAATTCTAATTTATTATATTTTTCAATTTCTTTTCTTACATCTTTTACTAACATAAACATTCTCCTGTTATCATCATATCACAAAAAAGTGCAACAGAATACAAACTTTTGACAAAAATCACATTTTTTTGCACTCGTTAAAACTATACTAATTCTTTCTTGTTATATCGAATATAAGTTCCAATCCCAAATAATAAGGTAATCAATAAACTTATCACAACGAAAGAAACTTGAAGTTCTACATTCGTAATAACATGTCTGATATTCGCAAGTGTATATACCGTAAAGTATTTCAAGAATTCTGTTACTTCATTTATTTCTGATAAAATTTGTAAAAAATAACTAATAAATACAATTCCTAAACTTATTCCTAGCATCTTTTTCGTCTTATGAGTAAAAGTAGATAAGAATAAATTGAGTACGAAAAGAGGAAGACTTGAAAATAATGGTGTTATACTTAGTAACAAATATTGTTTTTCATTAAAATCTCCACTTAATCTTAAAAGAATATAATTAAATATTCCAACCATGACAACCATCAATACAATATAAATTGTACCACATACAATCTTACTAGATAGAATGTGGTTTCTTGTGATCGGTAAACTGTTTAAATATTCAATGGTTTTATCATCTTCTTCTTTTACCAATAAATTAGAACCCAGTATGGATGCATACACTCCCGTTATGAGTAAAACAAAGACAAAACCTTCTGTTTTTAACCATCCATAAAAAGAATCAATAGAACTAATATCCATATTAAAAGCTTTTAAAATTTCCTCAGGAAACAACTTCATAAATTCATCCATCATTTGAATATTATCATGATTAATAATCGATGGATATATAAGAGCGACCAGCAAAAACAATAAAACTAATATACTTGTCCATATCATAAAACTTTTTCCATTTATTTTTAATTCTCTTTTTAACATAATATCCCCTACTTATAATATTCTAAGAACAAATCTTCTATCGTTACTTCTTCTACTAATAATTTATTGATTTTAAATGGTGAAAGGAGATTCATCATTTCATTAGGTTTTAAATGATTCACAAATTTAATAGTTGTTCCTTGTTCCATAATCACTTTTAAATTTAATGTTTTCTTTATTTTTTCTATTTCTTCAGAATCAATAGTAAGATAAGTCAGACTATTTTTTTCCATATCTTCTATTCTTTCTTCTTTTATAATTCTTCCCTCTTTAATCATTCCAATACGATCACAAATTTTAGATACTTCACTTAAAATATGAGTAGAATATAAAATGGTTGTTCCTTTCTTTTTTTCTTCTAAAAGCAATTGATAAAATACTTGTTGCATAATAGGATCTAGTCCACTCGTTGGTTCATCTAAAATCAGAATTTCGGGTTCATGCATAAAAGCTAAAATAATGCCTAACTTTTTTGCATTTCCTAATGATAAATCTTCTATTTTTTTCGCCTCATCTAATTTTAATAATTGAACCAGTTCTTTCCTTCTTGCATGAATATCTCTTTTGTAAAAAGATTCATGAAAATCTAACATTTCTTTTACCGTTAAGTCTTCATACAAAAAGATTTCACTAGGTAAATAGCCAATTTCTTCTTTTAAAACAATATCATCTTTATCAAATTCTTTACCATCAATTTTAATCATTCCACTCGTCTTATTAATCAAATGCATAATCGTTCTTATTGTTGTTGATTTGCCACTGCCGTTAGGGCCAATAAACCCGAAAATCTCACCTTTATTTAATTGAATAGAAACATCTTCAATTCCCTTTATTTTTCCATAGTATTTTTTTAAGTGTTTTACTTCTAATACTGGATTTTCTCTTTTCATTTTGCACTCCTTATTCTACGTTTTCATCGTATCATAAAACGTTTACTTTATCAATCTATTTTAATTACTCAGACTTTTTAAATGATTCAATCATAAGCGTTTAAAAAGATTATGTCTTTCAACTTGAAGTTGCAAGATAAAAATAGACACAAAAAAGTACATCTCTCTGTACTTTTTATTAATTAATAGAAGCTATTTTTTTTATTTGTGAAACAATTAATCATCTTTTCTATTACATATTCAAAAACTTTCTCATTGCTAAACTCGATCATATCCCCACCAATCTGGGATTAAATCTTCTAACTTCACATATTCTTCTGTTTTTTCGTTTTTTAAAATTTCAATATTTTTACTGTTTTTATCCAATTGCATTAAATATTCTCTGCATGCTCCACAAGGTGATCCCACGTTGCCTTTAGAATCAACACATACCAATTTAACAATTTCATTTTCACCATTAGTAATCATATTGGCAATCGCATTCCTCTCTCCACACATACCTAATGTAGAAGCGGTATCAATACATACACCAGTATAAATATTATGATTCTTTGTTAAAATAGCTGCACCTACTCCCCAAGCACTAATCATTCCTGAAACATCTCTTGGATTTTTAACAGATTTAGCCTTTTCATATAATTCTTGCCAGACTCTATTTTCACTGTATAAATACTCTACATGAATAGCATAAACTCCACTCTTTTGAATCGCACTTTCATATCCTTCCAATTGATTTACATTTTTAATAGCTTCTTCTTTATCGCTAGTAGATGAGGTTGTATATCGTGTCCCTTCTAAAGTAAATAACTCATCTAATGAATCATAATGATTCACTTCTTTAACCCTAGCATAAAATATTCCTAAATTATTACTATTAAATTCAATAACATCATTTTTCCTTAATTTGTTATAGTCATATTTATCGTTTTCTTTGTGTGCTCTTATCTCAATTCTTTTTGTTTTGTTTTTAATAGCTAGAGCAGCTCTATCATTAATATTTAATTTTATTATCATTTTAACTCTCCTAACTTTATAAAAAAATTCTGCTTAATGCAGAATTAAAATATAAAATTACACAAAAGATACTCACTAAAAAGCAAACACCTTAGGATGTGTGATTAATTCTGCATTATTTATAATTTGTAAATTCTTCATTTTAATCACACTCCTTTCTTTCACTATTTACAAAATTAATATATCACGATTTTATATTTTTGTAAATATTTACTTTTGTTAAAACATTTACTAAAAAAGTACATCTCTGTACTTTTTACAAACCAAATTTTTGAATAATATTATTTCTAACTTCTATCGATGATTTTTCATTATTTTCATCGTTTGTAATCATAATTCCATCTTCTGTATAAGCATGTTCTCCATGAAGTAAAATATCAAGTGCCATTTTATTTAAGTCTATATTAATAAAATCTTTTAAATCATCTTTAGAGATCCATTTTACAACATGTTTAGCATTCTCTTCTTCTGTGATTGTTTCTCGGTTTTCACTAGTTAAATGTCCATACACAAAATTTAGATATGCATAACGGTTAACACCTTTATAACCAGCGTAGAAATGATTTACAACAACAAAGTTACTTACGAAATCTATTTCTACATCTTGATATCCCGTTTCTTCATAAACTTCACGAATACAAGCTTCTTCTGGTGTTTCGTTTTCTTCAATACCACCCATCACAAAACTTTTACAATTTCTGCCCTTTGCATCTTCACATAAATATTGATCATCTTGATGATGTTTTATGACACCAACAACACTATATCTTCTTTGTGTTTCTTTATCTTCTCTTGGTGTTTCTTCTCCTTTACCATAGAAATATGGTGCGATGACTTGCTTGATTGGTAAATGATCTTCTTTTGCATAAATATAGTCTTTTTCAATATGTGCCGGAATAAAAAATCTTGTTTTTTCTCCTTCTTGTACCATGATTTCTAGTTTTTCATGAGTTACAGGATTTAATGCATAACCATCTACTTGTTTACCAACTATCAATGCGGTAGCTCCATATACTAATTCTGGTTTTTCAATTTCTACTTCTACCAATTCGCCATTACTTAATGTGACATTCATTTTGTATTTCATATTATCCTCCTTAATATGTCGCAATTTTAAAGATATGACTCTTATCAAACTGGATATGATTACTATCCTCATGTTTTATTTTATCATAAATATCCCAATAAGTGACTGTAATCATATCCTTATTCTTAAAACCTAATTGTTTTGACAGTTTTTTAATTTCTTTATCATCTCCTTTTATTTCTAAAAAAATTCCAAATGGTAGTTCATCAATAGATATTTCTATGTGATTCCATTTAAAATACAACCGATATTTTTCCATAATAACTTTGTTTGTAAAACCTATACGTGATAACATATATTCCATTTTTTCAATATCATCAATCTCTATTTCTGTGGTATATCTTTCTAACAAAACATTATCATTCTCATTCGTTTTTTCTTTCAACGTAAGTACATTACGTAGACCACTTTTTGTCCTGATAAATATTCCTCGATCAAATAAACGATGATCGTCAGTATCATAACGTATGGTTTTTTCAAAAAAGCCACCAATAAAAACAGCCTCTAATTCAATCAATTTCTTTGATATTGCATCAAAATCTTCGATTTGAAACTTTACTTGTTTTTGAATTGTCTTTATCATCTTTCATCATTTCCTTACATGAATTAATATATATATGTTCAAAAAATTTAGGGTCTTCTAAATCTAATTCATCTGTTCTATAAACTTTGTTAATTAACAAAACATAATCTAATATGTTAATAACACTTTTACTTTTAGGATAAATTCCTAAAACAATTGGAATACCACCCATTTCTTCTATCATTTTCTTGATATATAACAATGTTTTACCAGAATATACACTATCTAAAATTAATATTCGTCGACCACGTATCTCTTTAGCATATAATTTATGAATATTGGGTTTACTTTGATCAATATGTACTTCCCAAAACATAACCTTTTGATAATTATTTTCATTCATAAATAGATTGATAAATTTATAACAGCCATATGGAATAAATAACATAATATCATATTCTAAAGTTTCTAATACACTTGTATCTATTTGATAGTGTTCAGAAGGAATATTTACTGTCCTTACTATAGAATTTTTTCGCATTAATGTTTCGTAAAAACTTAAAATTTTGGGATCGTTTTCTTTTTCTTTAGTATACATTTTATTTGTTGAAATCTGTTTTTTACTTAAAAGATAGTCATATTCATAATCATCTTGATTCATAAATTCAATTAACATATCTTCTTTCAAACGGTATAAACGCTGATCTACTCCTTCTATTTTAATTTCTGCTTCCAAAATTGGACTATATGACACATGAAAAGAGAAATTTTTATAATACACTTCATTATTTCGTAACACACGACAAATATAATCTTCCAACTTATGTTTTTCCTTTAATTTTTTTAAAAATGTAAAATATGCTAAATTTAGAATAATATTTTTATATTGCTCTATCTTTTTGCATTCTGTAATATCAGAAATAGTAACCGAAGGTGGGATTATTCGATATCCAGCATTACATGTGTTAAACTTCCAACCTAGTTTTTTTAACTCATAAAGTTCATCTAAACTTTCTGTATAATAAACAACACCAGATCTTGAATATTCAACAAATTTAATATTATTTTGAAAAATCAGTTGAGCATCGATCTTCATATAACTCATTTATTATACTAGATCTACTACTTAAAGAACAAAATATAGGTTTAAAATAATACTTTAAGTAGATATCTACTAGTTGATTTGAAAAATCCAAAACATCTTCAAAATCTGGGGATGGTTTATGTTGAAATGGTGTATTATTTTTAGGTTGAAAAATACTATAATCGGCTACAATTCCTTTATCGGCTAATCGTTGAATTTCTTCTAACATTTGTTCTTTGTCTTGTAATCCGAATACAAAGTTACTTCTGACATTCCCAACACCAAATACAGATACTGCTTCAATCAATTTGTTAACAAATAAATCATACTTCATCTTACCAGGACACGTATCCTCAAAAAGCTCTTTATTTGCAATTTCTAGATTATATTGAACCTGTTTAATTCCTAATTTTTTTATTCTTTTTAATCGCTCTAAAGTATCATGAGGAGCAATATTTAAATACGAATCAAATTCGTCTAAATTCAAATAGTTTGACATAGACTGTAAAGTATCTTCGGCAACATCCCATACATCTTTCGTTGTCGGTAAATTACCTGCCATAAAAAATAAATGTTTATGTGGGAACGATTGATGTTCTAATAGTTGAGTAATAGAATACTTAATTCCCTTCAAATAATTTTCTTTGGAAGCATTCCACCATACATTGACATCATTATGATATTTTCTTAAATTATTTACGGTTGGTTTAATTACCTGATCTGTTTTCTTCTTTGGATGTAAATCGCAAAACTTACAAGCTTTCCCACAATTCCAATTATAACAACCTTCGAAGAACAAAATAGAAATGCGATCAATTCCTACTACATCTACATAATCACCAATTGTACTATTTATTCCATTTATACGTTCATCAATCTTTTGTTCTAAAATTTCATAATGAGGAACTAAAGAAACTGTTATATTTATTTTCTGATTATTTTTATATAATTGAAAAAGATCTTCTTCTAAACGTATTTCAATAGAGGATTGCTTGTTGTATCGTAATTTACAAATACTCTGGCGATTTCCACTTGTTAATAAGATTTCAGAAGGTAATATATTCTTTTCGTGAGCTAGATCATATACTGCATCTTTTACAATTGTAGGTTTTACTTTTATACGTTTTGTTTTAAAACATTTAATATTAGGATATGTGGTAAATAAATCAATAGGTTTAAAACGAACTCCTTCTCTTAATAAATCAATTTTTGTTTCTGTTATAATCGAATTTTTTTGCATATACTTTTTCCTTTCTATTAACAAAATCTAAATATTGTTGACTAATAATTTCTTCTACTTCAGATATTGATAAACGAGTAGTATCCAAATACAAATCATAATGCTTTGGATCTGTAATGTCCACGTGATATGTATCTAAAAAACGCATTCTTGATTTTTCAAACCTTGTACAAATGCCTTCTAAGGCTTTCTGGTAATTTTCGTAGTGTTCAGAACTTCTTTTTTGATCTTGTAAAATTCTTCTAGCTCCTTCTTGTTCTTCTACGTATAAATAAACCTTAAATGAATCAGGAATAAAATACCATGCCATTCTCGAAACAAATAATAAACAATCCTCTTGTTTTGCCAAATGCATAGCTTCTTGATCAATTAAATAATCGACTTCTTTATGTTGTTTTAAATAGTCATTAAACTCATTAATTGTCATATGATGTTTTTGGGCAATCATTCTCATTAAATCACCAGAAGCATACGTTGTGAGACCAAAACGTTTCGCTAATAATTCTCCTACCGTACTTTTGCCTGAACCTAAGTTTCCAGATATAGTTATAATATTTTTCATATTTCGTTCTCCTCCTATAATATTTATACTGTTAAAATCAAGAAACATTCAAAGATATTCCTTTCAATATCACTATATTATAGGTAACCTTAAAAGTAAACTATCATTTATTCATAGTCAATATGAGTTTATTTTATTATAATTTTCTTATATAAAATAATAACCAAACATTATTATAATTATGATTTATAAACAAACAAAAAAAGAGTTATACATGAGAGAGTGCTGAAAAAGTAGTGCCAATAAAATCAAGAAATTAGATTGCGTATCTATTTTTCTTGATTTTTTTATTTTCGGTAAAAAAATATGAAATATAGTTGGCATTATGAACTGGACCCCATTTAATGGACAAAGAAAAAAAGCAAGTTATTGTCCAAGTTGAAATTATTATAAACTGATTTT
>CALVJM010000036.1 GCA_944332155.1 uncultured Bacilli bacterium | reverse complement strand
CTATTTCAAGTGGGGTTTGCTTTTTTTGTTATTTTAAGTTGTTAGGTTGCGGACAAAGTCTGCCGTATGATATAATGAAACAGGTGAAAAATATGTTTGAACGATTGGAAATATTAGTTGGTGATAAGATTGAACAAATACATCAAACAACGGTATTAGTTATTGGTTTAGGTGGGGTAGGTAGTTATGCCGTAGAATCATTAGTGCGTAGTGGAGTTGGTCATATTATTTTAGCTGATCACGATATTATTGATATTACTAATTTAAATCGTCAGTTGGTGGCTTTACACACTACGATTGGTAAACCTAAAACGCAAGTGTGGAAAGATAGAATTTTGGATATTAATCCTAAATGTGAGGTTACTATAATCCAAGAATTCATTACCAAAGAGAATATAGAACAGTTTAATCAATATACGATTGATTATATTGTGGATGCTTGTGACACTATTGAAACTAAAAAAGAGATTATCAAATATGCACTTTCTCATAACATTAAATTGATTAGTAGTATGGGTACTGCTCAAAAATTAGATCCTAGTAAATTACAAATAACAACACTAGATAAAACTTCTTGTGATCCTTTAGCCAAAAGATTACGTAAATGGATGCATGATGAAGGAATTAAAGATAAAATTACGGTTATATCTAGTACAGAAACGCCATTACCAAGAACGACCAATTCATTAGGGAGTACAGCGTTTGTTCCGTCTGTGGCGGGCCTATTATGTACAAGTTATATTGTACAAGATATTATTGGTGGTGAAATATGAAAACAATAGAAAAATATTTAATTAAAAAAATTAGACATATGAGCGGTAATGTCATTACGATTGGTTGTAATGATACTTTATTAGATGAAATTAATAAAAACAATAATATCTTAAACTGTAATGTTCTTAACAATATGTTGCGAACTAGTGGAAAGTATACGTCCGCGGGACGAATGAAACGTATTAACATTAAAAAATTTAAACGTAAATTTAAAAAGAAAAAAACAGATTATATGATCGTCGATATTCAAGATGTATTGCCATATGCGAAACGTTTTGTATCATCTAGTGTTTATATTACAAAAGGGGAATTATAT
Source organism: uncultured Bacilli bacterium (assembly GCA_944332155.1). Lineage (GTDB taxonomy): Bacteria > Bacillota_I > Bacilli_A > RF39 > UBA660 > Pelethosoma. The sequence goes on along the minus strand of CALVJM010000036.1, from coordinate 11,245 downwards.
ATATACACAAATGAAGTAAATGATAAAGTTGATGAAATGATTAATAAGTATCAACGTTTTCACACCAAAGTTGAAAAAATAACCAATGAAGATGGTTGTGTTTATAAGATTGATTGTACCAATGGAAAAGTAAAGAGGTTACAAGAAATAAAATATTTATGGAAAGACACCATTGATAATATTATAGATTTAATTGGTGACTATTTAATAAACTAGTATTGCTCAATATTAAAAACAGATAATTATTATTACGAGGAGAAACGCCAGTGAAGAAGTATCGTATACATAAGTCAAAAATAGAAGCAGATTTAACAAGAAAGATTATTAATGTTGAATCTACTAAAGGAATGCGTGAAATATATGCATTAACACCAGAAACAAGTAAAAAAATACATCAAGAAGTTTTAGTGCAGTATCCTGATGATATTGAAAAATATGCTTTATCTAGTGATAAACACGATGTATTAGATAATGTGGTAGTGACTGGTCTTTCAGTATTTCCTTTTTTAATGGCAATGGGTATAACACATAATATGCCAATTTCACTAATTAGTACTTTAATCACTTTGTCATTAAGTACACATATTACAACATTAGCCAAAGAAAAAAGAAGAGAAAAAATAAAGTTGTTAGAGGCATGTAAAGAATACGTGTTACAGCTTACACCAACCACATGGGCTTTCAATGACCAAAAATTATTTTTACCAAAAGAAATTATGGAAGAACCAGAAAAAGTTAAACGTTTTTTAAACAACCAAAAGACAAAATAATTGTCTTTTTTTTGGACTTATAGTATAATGAATAAGTATTAAAGTAAGGTGAGAAACATGTATTTAAAGAGAATTACAGCTCAAGGTTTTAAGTCTTTTGCGGACAAAATAAATATGGAATTTAATGATGGAGTCATCGGTATTGTTGGACCTAATGGTAGTGGTAAAAGTAATATTGTAGATGCGGTTCGTTGGGTATTAGGTGAACAATCTGTTAAGTCTCTTCGTGGAGATGGTAATATGACAGATGTTATTTTTTCTGGAAGCAAAAGTAGAAATGCGATGAATAGTGCTTCTGTAACCCTTACGTTTGATAATAGTGATCACTATTTGCCACTTGATTATGATGAGGTTTCTATTCGTAGACGTGTATATCGTGATGGAACCAATGAGTATCATATCAACGGTGAGAAATGTCGCCTTAAAGATGTTACTAATATATTATTAGATACAGGAGTTGCAAAAGAAAGTTTTAATATCATATCACAAGGAAAAATAGAAGAAATTATTAGTAGTAAACCTACTGAACGCCGTGTAATGTTTGAAGAAGCTGCTGGTGTATTAAAGTATAAAAAGCGTAAAGAAGAAGCTATTCGTAAGTTAGAAAGAACACATGATAATATGAATCGTGTCAATGATATTATGAAAGAGTTAGAAATACAAATCGAACCTTTACGTGAACAAAAAGAAAAAGCGATTATTTATAATCAAACGAAACATGAATTAGAACAAATAGAAGTAGCGGTTATTACAACCGAAATTACAACTATTAATGAAAAGTATCAAGAAAATAAAAATCGTATTGAAGAATTAGAAAACGAAATTATTACCCTTTCTACTAATCATACTGAGAGTGAAACAAAAGTTTTAGAATATAAAGGAAAAATTAATGAAATCGATCAAAGTATTGTTAGTTTACAAAATCAATTGTTACAATTAACTACCAAGGTAGAAAAAATTAATGGTGAAAAGAATATGATTCTAGAACGAAAAAAATATGAAGTAGAGGATCAAAAACTACATAATCGTTCTCTTGAATTAAAAGAAAAAGAATTATCACTCACAAATGAAAATTCCAACTTATCACAAGTATTATCTTATACTTTAAAAGAAGTTGATGATTATAAAAATGATGTTCTTCGTCGTGAACAACAAATAAAAGAAAAAAACGAAAAGAAAAAAGACGTTGAGAAGGATCTTTCTAATCTCTTATATCAGGATCAACATTTACAACAACAAATTAATCATTTGAAAACAGCAATCGAGGAAAATAATAATTTACCAACTGCTGTCAAGAAAGTCTTAAATCATCCATCGCTTCGTGGTGTTAGAAATGTCATTGGAAATGTAATCGAAGTAGAAGAAAAGTATGCACTTGCGATTTCTACTGTATTAGGTGCTGCTAGTAATTATGTAATTGTCGATAATGAAACAAATGCTAAAGATGCGATTCGTTATTTAAAAGAAACGAGTAGTGGACGTGTCACTTTCTTTCCAAGAAACGTCATTAAATCAAGAATGATAGATCAGGATACTTATCATCAAGCATCTTCGTTACCAGGCTTTATTGAAATTGCTTCTAAACTAGTACAAACAGAACCTGATTATATTCATATTATCGAAAATCAATTAGGAAACGTATTAGTTGTAGATACGATGGACCATGCTCTTATTATTAGTAAACAAATTGGATATCGTTATCGTATTGTAACTTTAGACGGAGAATTACTTCATGTAGGTGGTTCTTTAACTGGAGGAAAACAAAAAATACGTAATATTATTCAAGATAAATACGAACTAGAAAGTATGTTGAATAAACAAAAAAGAATGCATAAACAACAAGAGACTTTAGAAAATCAAATGAATGAAATCGATCATGAATTAAAATCATTAGAAGATGAAATGTATCTAAGTAATAAGAATTTAATGTTAAAACAAGAAGAATATCGTATGAAAATTGACCAACAAAATAAATTACAACTACAATTAGAGACAACTAAAAAAGAAATCTCTAGTATTCAAAACATGTTAGATCGTAATTTAAGTAAGGAAGAAGAATTAGTTTTAGAGCGTTTCTATCAAGCAGAACAACAAAAAGAACAAACTTCAGTTACTTTAGAACAAAAAAGAAAAGATAAAGAAAAATTACAAGAAGAATTAGATGAATATGAGTTTTCAGTTCGTCAAGAAAATAGTTTAGTACGTGATAAAAACAAAGAATTAAAAGAATTGGAGATTGAGGTCAATCGTGCTGATGTAAAATTAGATACATTATTAGCTAATTTAACCGAAACCTATAGTATGACTTATGAAAAGGCTTGCTCACTATATCATTTAGAAGAAGATATTACTTCTGCCAGAAATAAAGTTAGTCAATTAAAGCGTACATTAAAGTCATTAGGTAATGTAAATCTTGGCTCTATTGAAGAATTTGAACGCGTGAATGAACGTTTTGAATTCTTAAGTGTTCAAAAAGAAGATTTAACGAATGCAGAAAATACATTATTAGAAATCATCGAAGAAATGGATCAAGTGATGCAGAAAGAATTTAGTACAACCTTTGAAGTTATTCGTAAACATTTTAACGAAACCTTCCAAGCGTTATTTCGTGGAGGGCATGCTGATTTAAAATTGACAGATCCAAAACATTTATTAGAAACAGGAATTGAAATTGTCGCATCTCCTCCAGGTAAAAAATTAACAAGTATTTCATTACTATCTGGTGGTGAAAAAACCTTTACTGCCATTAGTTTATTATTCTCTATCTTAAAATCCCGTCCAGTTCCATTTTGTATTTTAGATGAGGTAGAGGCAGCTTTAGATGAGGTTAATGTTGATAGTTTTGGACAATATGTCAAAACATTGAAAGAAAAAACGCAGTTTATTTTGATCACTCACAAAAAGAAGACAATGGAGTATGCAGATATATTATATGGTATTACGATGCAAGAATCTGGTGTCTCCAAGTTAGTAAGTGTAAAATTAGAGGATATTAAAGAATAATTAAACTAAAAATAGTTTTTCGCTTTGTTTAGAAAATGGACTTATGTCTATTTTTTTGGTATAATGATTTAGTCATAAACGAAAAAGAAAGGAGATTTTATGAGTAAAATAAAAATGTTCGCACTTGGCGGATTAAATGAAAATGGAAAAAATATGTATGTTGTTGAAGTTGATAAAGACATTTTTGTTTTTGATGCCGGATTAAAGTATGCGGATGATAAAATGTTGGGAGTCGACTACATTATTCCTAATTATGATTATTTAAAAGATAATAAAAAAAGAATTAAAGGTTTTTTTATTACTCATGGTCATGATTCTCAAATGGGTGCGATTCCTGATATTATTGAGGATTTTAAAGGTGTTCCAGTATATGGAACGAAGTTTACAATTGAAATTATAAAACAAGAGTTAGAAGAAGAAAAAATTGATACAAAACGTTTAACGGTGATTGAACCACATAAGAAGGTAAATTTTGGAAAGAATAGTATTTTCCCAATCAGTTTGTCTCACTCTGTTCCAGATAATGTTGGATATGTATTATATACACCAGATGGAGCTATTTTCTATACTGGAAACTTTGTGTTTGATCCAACATTAATAGGTGCATATAAAACAGATATTGGTAAACTAGCTTATGTAGGAAAACAAGGAGTACTTTGTTTACTAAGTGAATCATTATATGCAGATCGACCAGGATTTACTTCTCCAAAACACCGTATTGCTAAATTTATGAACGAAGCTTTTAATAAATGTCATGGACGTATTATTTGTAATGTATCTTCGAGTGGTTTAACTAGAATTCAAGAAATTTTTACAGAAGTTTCTAAAACAGATCGCCAAGTTGTTATTTTAGGTAAGCGTTTGGAAAGTACGATTATGAAAGCTATTCATTTAAAAATGATAGACTTCGATAAAAAAAGAATTGCTAACATTTATCAAGCGAGTGAGCCTAATAGTTTTATTTTAGTTGCTGACGAACGTGAAAAACCATATTCAAATATAGAACGTATTGTTAAAGGTTATGATCGTTTTGTTAAAGTAACAACCGATGATTATGTTATATTTACATCATCTGTAGAAGCAGGACAAGAAAGACGTTCAACTAAAATATTTGATGCTATCGCACGTATTGGTGCGGGGTTAATGATTTTACCAAGTAAGCAGTATCTTGGATACCATGCTTCTCGTGAAGATTTAATGTTAATGCTTGACTTGATGAATCCAAAATATTACTTTCCTGTTATTGGTGAGTATCGTCATCAAGTTGAGAATGCGAAAGCAGCTATGGCTGTAGGAATGAAAGAAGAAGATATATTATTGAAATTAAATGGTCAAGTAGTTACCATTGAAAATGGTGTTTTAAAAGACACTAATGAAAAGATAAAAATTGATGATATCTTAATTGATGGAAAACAAGCGGGAGACGTTGGTGAACTAGTATTAAAAGATCGTGAATTATTAAGTGAAAATGGAGTTGTTATTGTCAGTGTTTCAATAGATAGAGGAACTAAAGAAGTTGTATCAGGACCAGAAATTTTAACACGTGGTTTTATTTATGTAAAAGACAATATTAATTTAATAAAAGAAGCGGAACGTATTTCTTTAGAAGTAATTCATCAACACACTAAAGATCAAACCCTTGATTTTAATAAAATTAAGTCAGGATTACGCGATAAATTAGGAAAATATTTGTATCAAGAGACAGAATGTAAACCAATGATTTTAATTGTCTTACAAGAAGTATAGAAAATACTTCTTTTTTTGTAAATCGACAAATTTCTTGAATTCATTTTTTTATACTTAAATGGGTGAAGTTTATGAAGAAATTAATCGGACCAATTTTGTGTTCATTATCTTTAGGTATAATAATGGGATATTATTTGTTTCATGAATATGATGCAACGGTAAAAATAAAACCTGTTTTCCAAGATGAAGAAAAAGAAGTTTATTTTTTACAGTTAGGAGTGTATTCAACATTAGAAGCCGTACAAAAAAATACCAATAATTTTACTAGTTATATTTACACTAATGAAGATGGAAAGTATCATGTATATGTAGCTTTAACAAAATCTAGTAAAAATGTTGAAAAATTAAAAGGATATTTCAAAGAAAAAGGGTATGATATATATGTAAAGGAAATGGTCATCTCATCAGAGGAATATCTTGACAAATTAACGCAGTATGACCAAGTGCTTGAAAATACAAGTGAAAAAGAAGCGATCGAAAATGTCGTTGATAAAATTTTAACAGAATATAAGGAAATGGTGATCGATCGTGGTAAAAATGAAACAAATACCGAAACATGAACGTCCTAGAGAACGGTTAATAAATGAGGGCGCAAAATCATTAAGCAATGAAGAACTATTATCTATTCTACTAAAAACAGGAACTAAGAACATGTCTGTAAAAGAACTCGCACTTTCATTGTTACATGAAGTTGGTAATATTCAACAGTTACGTTTTGTTAAGCTAGAACAATTATTAAAGTTACCTGGGGTGGGACCTACTAAAGCTAGTGGACTTTTAGCTTGTGTTGAATTATCCAAACGAATGCATCAGAGTATTTATCCCATAAAAGGGGTCTCTATCAACAATTCTGAACTAGTCTTTACTTATTACCAACCTAAGTTAAAAGATGAAATGCAGGAATGTTTTTATGTTTTATACTTGAATCCTAAAAAAGAAGTAATTTCTGAAAAATTATTGTTTAAGGGAACTGTGAATTTTAGTATTGTTCATCCAAGAGAAATATTCAAAGAAGCATATTTAGTAGGAGCTACTTCAATTATTTGTATACACAATCACCCATCAGGTAATGTATATCCAAGTAAACAAGATATAGAGGTAACAGAACGATTGAAAATGGTTGGAGAACTGATGGGAATATTAATAGATGATCATGTGATTGTAGGAGAGGAAAAGTATTATAGTTTTTTTGAAAATGGAAATATTTAGTTGGAAATCATTAGAAAATAGTTTATAATAAAAAAAGGTGATATTAATGTTGAATGGACGAAAAAAAATCGAAAAGAAATATATTTTGTTGGGGGCAGTTGTTTTTATTGTTCTATTATTAGTTATTGTTTCAGCAGTTGTAATGAACAAGAGAAACTTAAGTCCGGTAGAAATGGCTATAAAAGATAGTGTTATTTTAGTACAAAAAGTAGTTTATTCACCCATTCGTTTTGTAAAGGATAAAATTACAGAAATATCAAAATTACATGATATTTATGAAGAATATCAAATATTAGAAAACAAAGTACAAGAAACAGATTCTATAAAAGCTAAAAATGCAGAATTAGAAGACGAAGTTGAAAAACTACGAAAAACACTAGATTTAAATCAAACATTATCGCAAGATGCATATTTAAATGCGACGGTTGTAAATCGTAATTTGGGGTATTGGTATAATACTATTACTATTGATAAAGGATCAAAAAACGGAGTAGAAGTAGATATGCCAGTAGTTGTAAGTGAAGGACTAATTGGAAAAGTATCTAAAGTAACTAATTTTAATAGTACTGTAAAATTGCTTACTAGTGATGATATTAACAATAAGATTAGTGTAAAAATAAATGTAGATGGTAAAAATGTATATGGTTTACTTTCCGGGTATGATAAAAAGACAGGAGCTTTTATTGTTGAAGGTATTGCCGATAATACTGAGATTAAAAAAGGAAGTATGGTACTGACAACAGGAATGGGGGATATCTTCCCAAGTGGTATTCTTGTAGGTAAAGTATCCAAAATAACGAAAGATAATTTTGATTTAGCACGTACAGTTGAAGTTACTTCCGATGTTAGTTTTGATGATATAAGATATGTAACAATTCTAAAGCGTCAAGGTGATGCATCGTGATTTTAGTTAGTGTAGTTACAATTTTATCTTTTTTGTTAGAAGGTATTATGTCCAATATCATCGGTATCACAAGTCAATGGTTAGTGCCTATGTTTTCAGTAGTTTCTTTAATAATTATTTATCCTTATTTCAATCATGAAGAAGGAAATTTCTTGAAAGTGTGTTTTGCCTTAGGACTATTTTATGACATCGTTTATACGGACACATTAATTGTTAATGCATGTATTTTTACTATTATAGGTTTCTTTATTCGTTGGTTAAATTCATGGATGTCTAATCATGCTATTAGTGTATTATTTATGACATTCTTAACAATTATTTTTTACCGTATTATTATGTATGCCGTATTAACGGTAGTAGGATTTATTCCATTTGAATTAGAAACATTAGGTACAAGCATTATTTCGTCTTTATTATTAAATCTTGTTTATGTAGAACTACTTTATTTAATTACAGATTATTGTAGTAAAAAATATAAGATTAGAAAGATTGATTAATAATAATATATCGTCTTTTGTCGAAGAAAAAAATTAAAAAAAGTATTGACAAAGTTCCGATTTTTACATATAATTTAGTAACACGTGTATAAAATTTATAAAAAGCAGTATTTGTTTGTACTGTTTTTTCGTGACAAAAAAGGAGGAAAATACAATATGAAAAATAACGAAATTATCCAAAATTTGATGCAAGTAAATATTAATAGCACAGCTGATGCCTTAATAATGAAAAAGAAGATACTAATGATTTTAAGAGAATTGACTTTGACATACAGTAATGAAACTTTAGAAAGACAAAATATAGATTTGACTAATTATTTACCAGCTATTTTATCTTTATTAGCGAAAATTCAAGGGGTAGATATTATTTGTAATGTTGGAACAGATACAACCGAGGTAAAGACTGTTGGTCGTTACATTGATTCTGTTAATTATGCGAGAAATCACTCTATGAATACATTAAAAGCTTTAGAAGAAACATTAGTCAAAGATCAACAGCTTTTAAATACAAATGCATTTTCTTCAGATGCTAACATCATTTTGGTAAAAAAACAAAGCGCTCGTTAATGAGTGCTTTTAATAATAACAAAAATAATAATTGCAATTAAAATTAATCCCATTATCAAAAGAATAACTTTACCCAAATTATTTTTCTTCTTCTTTGGTTCAGAAGTAGGATAATTATATAAAATTTCTAATTGAATTTCCTTTTTAACAACTTCCTGTTGAGTTTTAGGTAAATCTTTATACTCTCGTGTTTTATCTAGTAAAACATCATGAATGTCATTTTTATTAATAGGTTCCTTTTTATCTAAATTAAACTGATTTAATATTTTATCGCGATCTTCTTTCTTTTGCTTGAATGAAAAAAGAGGTTCTATACTTTGTTTTTCTTGTCTTGTTTTATCTTTCATAGGTTTCACCATATTTATTATATCATGTATATAATGAATTTCGCATGTTTCTTAAAAATATGAAATAAAAAATGTCAACTAGAAGAAAAAATGTTTTATATTTTTCATGAAAGACATTTCTTTCACTGTAACCCGAGTTTTACAGTTAAAGGATAACACAATATGACATTTAACTAGGATTTACCTAGTCTTTTTTATGTCAAGTTTATGCGTTTTATATCTTGTGTAATCGTGTGTAATGTGGTATAATATATATGAAGGTAGTGATTTTATGTCTATATTCTTAAAACAAAGTAAATTTAAAAATGGTAGAGTGTTTCTGTCTATTGTTAATGGATACTATGATCCTGTCTCTAAAAACTCTAAACAAAAAACTATTGAAAAAATTGGATTTTTAGATAACTTAGAAAAACAATACGACGATCCCATCACCTTTTTCCGTAATAAAGTAAAAGTGATGAATCAGGAAAAAACACAGTCACAGATTATAACAAAAAGTATCGATTTAAACGAGGAACTATCCACTAACGATCACAAATATAATCTTGGATACATCTTCTTAAAATACTTATATAATGAGCTTGGTCTAAATAAATTTTTCATGGAAAAACAAAAAAAATTAAATGTGAATTATAACTTGAACCAAATCTTTTCTCTACTAGTCTTTTCTCGTATTATGTTTCCCGGTTCCAAAAAAAATACATTTGATAATAGAAATATTTACTTTGAGCAATATAACAAATTCGAGCTACATGACATATATCGCTCATTAGATATCTTTGTTGACTATAAAGAGGAACTAGAGTTATTACTTTGGAACGCTACCAAAGACAAATATAATCGGGATGTTTCTAGAACTTACTACGACTGTACTAATTATTATTTCGAAATTAATTACAACGATGATGACTTAGTTGATGAGGAAGGTAATGTAATTGAAAAAGGTTACAGGAAAAGAGGACCTGAAAAAAATCATAGACCAGATCCTATCGTTGAGTTGGGTTTACTAATGGACGCAACAGACATCCCTCTTGCTTACGATATCTTTCCTGGCAATGAATCTGAAAAACTATCACTAAGACCTCTATTAAAAAAGACAAAAAGCAAATTCGAAATTAAAAGAACCGTTGTTGTAGCCGATCGTGGGCTAAACACATCAGATAATATATTTTTCCTGGCTGGGCAAAACAAAACGAATAACAAAGACGGATACATCTATGGTCAGTCAGTTAGAGGTGCAAGTCAAGAATTTAAAGACTGGGTTTTAAATCAAGATGGATATATTGATGATCCAATATACGATAAGGATGGGAAACCAGTAATGTTTAGATCAATGAAGTTTGATAAAGATGGGCATTCTATCGGATATGAAAAAAAACAAGCCTATTTTAGACATAAATCTAGAATATTCCCAAAAGAAATCACTATCGAAAAAGACGGAAAAAGAAAAGTCAAAGTTAGAACCGATCAAAAACAAATGGTTTACTATTCAAAGAAATACGCCGACAAACAAAAACATGATAGGAATCAAATGATAGAAAGAGCTAAAGATATCATACGTAACCCAAAAAAGTACGACAAGGTTTCTTGTAAAGGGGCTAAAAATTATATAAACAACATTAAGTTCGTTAAATCAACTGGTGACATTGCAGATGGTTTAGATTTATCTTTAAAAGAAGATCTAATAAAAGAAGAAGAAAAATTTGATGGTTATTATTCTATCGTAACAAGTGAATTAAAAATGAGTGATATGGAACTTCGTGATAAATATAGGGGATTAGCAAAAATTGAAGAAACATTTAAAATCACTAAAACAGAATTAGAAACTAGGCCAGTATATGTTTGGACAAAAGAACATATAGAGGCTCACTTTTTAACTTGCTTTATCGCATTAGTTATAATAAGACTTTTAGAAAAAAAGACCAATCATAATTACTCTATAAGAAGATTAATTAACTCGATGAATAATTTTTCTGCCGAACTGGACATAGAAAACATCTATAAATTATCTGGTGCCAATGATGTCATTATGGAGCTTATAAAACAATATAATCTAGAAAACGATTTGAAAAAGTATATGACTAGAGAAAAGATTAAAAAAATTTTAAAATACTGAAAAATTTATAAATTACACAAGGTGCAAAAAACGCGTTTTCCTTTATAAAATAAGGGTTTACGCGTTTTTGCTGTAAAACTCAAGAT
>CALVJM010000035.1 GCA_944332155.1 uncultured Bacilli bacterium | reverse complement strand
TTCACACATAACAGATGGTCCATAATATGATGTAATACCTGCTTTATACATCATGAAATGATTTACTGTAGTATCTAAATATCCCATAAAAACTTTAGGATTGTTCTAAATCACATCAAAGTCTATATATGGTAATAGTCTTATTGTGTCAGCACCTCCAATGTTGCATATAATTCCTTTAATATTTTTATCTTTTAAAGCATCCATAAAATCTTTTGCTCGTGCTTCTGGATGTTTTGCTAAATACTCACTACCTTTTAATGCATTTGGCATAGTAACTGTCTTAAGTCCAAAAACTTCTTCAAGTCTTTTTTTACCTTGTTCATACCTATGTCTAAATGCTTCATCTCCAGCTGTTCCACTTGAAAGACTAACAATAGCTACTGCATCACCTCTTTTTAATTTTTTTGGTTTAATCATATTTTTTCTACTTCCTTTTTACTTTGATTTTTTTTGTTTTGTGAAGAGCTAATAATTCAACATCTGATAAGTTAACAAAATATTTAAAATAATGACTTTTTGCTATTCCATATTACATCAACTTCATTATAACATCATTCTACTAATTACTTTATCATATTATAAAAGTGCGCTCGTTTTGAAATCAGAATATCTCATTTCTTAACTTGCACACTTTATTTTTACAATCTCAGTTTACATACTATATATAATGTCTTTATTACTACTCAATATATTATTTTTTTAATTTTATCTTATTATCTTGATTTTTTTTTTGTTTCAATCTGAAAATCCTCACTCATATTTAATACATTTTTCTCATCAATTCTATTATATAACATTTGTAAATTTTGGATTTTATAATTTCCTTGCAATGTTTCTTCTTCCCATTTGTATTTTGGTAAATTTAATATTTCTTTTATTTTTTTTGATGCATTTGGTAATACTGGTGCTATCATGTTAGCCATATTTGCAATCATATAAGTACATGTATACGTTGTGTCATTAAAAGATTCAATGTCCTCTTTTACCTGTATCCAAGGTTTTTGACTATCATAATATTTATTAGCCATTGCAATATATTCAAATATTTGAGTTACAGCATTTCTCAATTCTCCTCTTTCAAAAAATTCACCAATTAATTTATAACTTTTTATAGTAGCTTCCTTGATGGTTTCATCTATTTTTCCTTCTTGAATTTCACCAGCAAATTTTTTGTTTATAAATGATAAATTTCTATTTACAAAATTACCTAACATACCAACCAAAAATTTATTATGCGTTTGAATAATATCCGATAACGAACAATTCATATCATTAGTTTCAGGACCCTTAAATGAAAAATAGAATCTTAACGTATCACTATCAAACATTTCGAGTAATTCATTAGCTGTAATCAAATTACCTTTTGATTTGCTCATCTTTTCGTTATTTAAATTTACATATGCAGATGATACGATATAATCAGGCAATTTGTAATTATTTTTCATTGCAGAAATTATCGCAGGATAAATTGTCGTATGAAATGGTATATTATCTTTTCCATGAACATAATATGTTTTTAAATTAGGATTATTATTTGACATAAACTTATCAAAATCAATTCCTCGTTTTTCAGCAACTTCTTCTCCAACAGATAAATATCCTAAAACGGCTTCAATCCATACATAAATTCTTTTATCTTCATAACCTTTTACTGGAACTGGAACTCCCCATTCTAATTGTCGTGTTGCAGCTCTATCTACCAATCCCATATCAATATATTTTTGAGCTTCTCCTAAAGCATTTTTCCTCCATTTGTTTTTATTTTCATTTATTAATTCCTGAAGCTGTTTTTCAAAAGCAGTTAGTTGAAAATATAAATGTTTATTTTCTTTCATAACTGTTTTTGACCCACACTTTTTACAATGCTTATCTAATACTTCACTACTGTCTAGGGAATCACCACAAACTTCACATTGATCACCAGTACTTTTTCCTCCACAATGTGGACAAACCCCATCAATTTCTCTATCAGATAGAAATGTGTTACAACTTTCACAATAATCTTGAAGTTCTTCTTTTTCATAGATATATCCATTGTCAATTATTTTTTTAAACTGGTCCTCTACGTATTTTATATGATGCTCAGACATTGTGCTTGAATATTCATCATATTCAAAACCTAGTTTATCAAATGTTTTTACAAATTCATCATGATAATGAGTTGCAATCTCTTTTGGAGAAACATTTTCTTTTCTAGCTCTTTCAGTAATTGGTGTACCATGGCAGTCTGAACCTGACACATAAATTACATTATCTCCTTTTCCTCTAAAATATTTTGCAAGTATATCTCCTGGTAATAAAGCAGCCAAATGACCCACATGTAAATAATAATTTGCATAAGGCCATGCACCTCCTATAAATATATCTCTTTTTTCCATAAGTTATAAAACCTCCCTTGTCATGACAATATATTTTATCATACTTTGATATATTTATCAAATCAGTAAAACTAAATAAATTCCAATTCATAGAATTTATTTACATCACTTTTACTTATAGCACAATTTTAGAATTTATACAATAGTTTATTATGTACATTTTTTCATTAATCATCGTATTTTATCTAAACTATTTCTATTTAAATCATATAAATTACTTTTTTTATTTTATTACTCATTCCAATATCTCGTGAATTTTTTTTCGCAAATATTTATCTTTTTCTTTGTGATTTTTTTTATATCCTAGATACATTTCACCTGTTGCTCCTGTATATTTATTCTGGTACATGCATTCCAGAATTTCAGTTTCAGATTTATCATCAATTTTAAAATAATTTATAATTACATCCAAAATTATCCTTAATGCACGAATTTCATAGTCCTTTGTACTTTCTCCTACTGTAAGATGATCAGTAGTCAAAATATTAAGTAGTAGGCGTTGCTTCATTTCTTTAGAAGATAAAAATTTCATATTTTTTACAATATCATGAATAACAACTATTCCGTTCTCATAAAAAGGTGGATTATTTAATGTTTCTTCGATCTCGTCAATAGTATATACTAGTTTATTAGTATGTGGTACTTCATCATCTATTCTTAAATTATGTATCAAATGAAATTTTAAAGTTTCATTAATTATTTTTTCCTGCAGTTGAGGATTATTTTTTCTAACAATTACACAAACATCTAAGTCACTACTATTATCATCATAAATATTTGAACCATAAAAAATTATAGATTGAATTGTATCAAAAAATTTAGCTTGTATTAAATCACAATAATCTTTACATATTTTGTTCATTTCTTAAATCACCTGCTATTTGCTTTATATATTTTAACATTTTATCTATTTCTTCCTTATTAATATTATCATTTCCAGACATATATCTTAATGGTGTTAATATTGCATTCTTTTTTATTATTCCTTTATTATCTGGAATTGTAAATTTATGCAGATAATAATTTCCTTCTTCTAATAACTTATTGTAAATCGCTTGATTTAATGAATTTAACAATTCGATACTTAAATTTTTAACATTATTTTTATCCATCACATACATAAAAACAACTGAATTAATATTAACATCATTTAAGACAACAAATTCTCTTGAATTATTTATCTGTGTTTTTAAGTAACTTGCCATTTCACATCTTTTTTCTATTAATTTCCCATATCCTTTCACTCCAAAACTTTTCATTGCAAACCATAACTTTAATGATATCCAACTTTTAGAACCAATAAATGGGGTTATTTGACCGTATGCAAAGTCTTCTTGCATAATTAAATCAGAACTAGAAGTAATTAACTTCATTTTTTCTGGATTTTTAACTAAGAGTGCACTTATACAATATGGAATAGAAAGAACTTTGTGAGGATCTATTGATATACTATCAAATAAATTTATACCTTTTATTTTATATTTTAATTTTTCTGAAAATGCTAATGAAAATCCATGACAAGCATCTGCATGTAACCATATGTTTTTATCAATTCCTTTTACTAAATCATATATTGCTTCTAAATTGTCAATAGTCATTGTTCTACTATCACCAACATATGCAACAACACACATGACTTTTCCACGATTTTCCATCAATGCACTTTTTAATTTATCCAAATCGTATTTAAAATCTATTGTATCAACTTCTATAAGGTTATCTCCACAACCAATCCACATTGATGCACTTCGTATACTATAATGTCCAATACCTTTAGGAATTATAATTTTATAATTTTCAGGATTGGATACACCATTGATCATAGTATTATTGCTAAAATTTTCTCTTGCTAATAACATAGCGGTTGTATTACTACCTGTTCCCCCATAGGTTATAATTCCACCTACATCCCAAATATTTTTTATTTCTTTATTTTTATATCCAATAATTTCTCTTAGCCAATTAATAACTGCTATTTCAGTAAATGTAGCAATAGGTGCACAAAAAGATGAATTAATTAAATTTTGCTGCATAAATTCTGATATAATGGCCCCTGTTATACCAGATATAGAATTACCAGCATCTGGAAATCCCATAAATTTTACGTTTGAAAAATTAGTGCAAAATGGTAATATTTCATTTTTAAATTCTTTTAAAATTTTTTCAGTACTAGATTCATTTACTGGTAATTTTAACAAATTGTTTAGCATCTCTTTGTTAAAGTGTTTCTCATTCACCTTACTATTTAATTTAAAATTTATACCCATCTCTATTGCCTCATGAAAACATTTCATAGCATATCCCTTATTAATTTCATTTATTATCTGTTTCATAATTAACCTCCTTGTATTTTATCAATTGTAAATTTTCATTCTTTGAAGTCGTTTTTTTCAGTTTTATCCTAGAACAACAAACTGTTCTTAATAATATATTTTCATATGGTTAAATATTAACATTATTTCTTTAAATTAAATATGCTGTGTTTTGCATCAAAAAATGTAGATTTTTGATACAGAATACAAGTTTAATATCCACTCTTGGTATATAATTACATCAAATTAACAAAATAATCACTAACAATCTTAACATTTTAATTTCTATTAAATTCTTTAATTTTTCTTTTGGCTTTCGTAGTTTTCGCTTTATCTATCCAATCTTCTCTTGGACCAAAAGATAAGTCATCTGTAATAATGCGCACACGATCTTTATTTTTCAATATATAGTTTTCCGAAACATATTCATCATTAACAACTGCCGCTACCATTGTATTTCCAATATCAGTATGAATAGAATAAGCAAAATCTATAGGAGTAGATCCTTTTGGTAATTCAATAATCTCACCTTTGGTCGTGTAAACATATATTTTATTTGAAAATAATTCATCTTTGATTTGATTGATAAAATCTTGATTATCACCAAATACAGAGTTAATCTCTACTAATGATTTAAAAAATTGATATTTTTGTTTAAGGTCTTCTTGCATAACATTTCTAGCATTTCCTTTATTAATATCCCAATATGTAGCAAGTCCAAAAGAAGCTATTTTGTCCATATTATAAGTTCGAATTTGTGTTTGAATTAAGTGATCATTAGGACCAAATACCGTTGTATGTAAAGACTGATACATATTAGTTTTAGGATTACAAATATAATCTTTAAATTTATTGTTAATTGGATGATAAATTGAATGAATCATTCCTAACAACTGATAGCATTCTGCTTTGTTTTCCACCATTATTTTTAAGGCGAATAAATCATGAATATCTGATATTTTATAACCATCTTTTAACCGTTTATAAATTCCATAAATATTTTTTGTTCGAACTTTTATTTGAGATTGAATATTCTCTCTATCTAAAAGTTGTTCTATATTAAATACCATTTCTTGTATAGATGATTGGTTATCTTTCTCAATTTTATTTTTCTTCTGTGATATTTTTTGATACATTTGTGGATCAAGATATTGAAAAGATAAATCTTCTAATTCACTCTTAATTCGATATGTACCAATATAGTATGCTAAAGGAACAAATATTTCCATAGTTTCCAAAGCGTTTTCTTTTTGTTTAAATTCACTTTTATATTGCAATGTTCTCATATTATGAAGACGATCTGCTAATTTTATAATAATAATTCTAACATCTTCTGTAATTCCTGTAATTATTTTTCTAGTATTTGCTAAATTTTGAGATTGTTTTGAAGAAAAATTCATTTTGCTTATTTTTGTAACACCATCAACTAAATTTGCCACACTATCATTAAAATCTTTTGCTAATTGTTCTTTAGAAATCTCTGTATCTTCTAATACATCATGTAAAAGTCCTGCACATAATGTATCTCCATCAGCGTGCATTTCTGCTAAAATATATGCAACATTTAATGGATGAACAATATAGGGTTCTCCACTTTGACGTGTTTGACCTTGATGCAATAATTCTGCATAATGATATGCTTTTTCAACTCTTTTTAATTCATCTGGATTGTAACTTTTAATAACTTCGAGTAACTGTTCTAACGTAATGTTATTCATTTTTTCACCTCCAAAATACGCAAAAACGACCTAAAAAATCAGTCGTTTTTATTTTCCATAACTAGTTTCTAAAAAGCATACTAAAAGAGTGCTAATGCAGAAATAAAAATTAACACAAAATAATTTACATATCCAAAAAATATTTAATTGTAAATTTCTCATAGTAGCCTCCAAAACTATTTATTAATATATTTACAACATTTTACAATTTTTGTCAATAGTATTTTTTCGCTATTTGCCAATTGTTACCAAAACACTATTAAAAAATAAGGTCCAAAAGACCTTATTTTACAACAGAGGCACAACGATGGCAGATGTCTCCTTCCATTTCTTCTTCTGAGAAATAATTCCAACATCTTTCACATTTATGTCCTTCAAACTTCTCTACTTTAACATGAGCTACATTATATTTAGGTAACTCTTCGTCTGTTAAAACAACATCAGAAACAATGAATAATTGTTTTAAGTAATCTTTTAAACTTTCAACTACTTCTTTATATTTACCTGCAACATGTAAGTATACACGAGCTTCTAATCCTTTACCAATTAATTTTTCATTACGTGCTTCTTCTAGTGCTTTATAAACATCATCTTTAACATCAAAGAATGCATTCCATTTTTCTAGAATTACTTCTTTATTTGGATACTCTACCACTTCTGGCATGTGTTCTAAATGAATACTTTCTTCTTTACGAACTGGTACATAGCGATATACTTCTTCACTAGTATATGGAAGAATTGGTGCGAGTAATTTAATTAAATTCATTAATGTGTGATAAAGAACCGTTTGAACGCTACGTCTTACTTTTGAATCTTCTTTTTCAATATAAAGAATATCTTTGGTGAAATCTAAATAGAAGTTAGATAATGTAAAGGATACAAAGTTATTTACAATCTTATAAATTTCTTGATAGTTATTATCTTCATAAGCCTCTAAAATATCTTTGGTTACTTCATTTAATTTAACCATCATATATTGATCATATTCGTTCATTTCTTCAAATGGAATACTATTCTTATCAGGATCAAATCCATTTAAGTTTCCAAGTAAGAAACGATAAGTATTACGAATTTTGCGATAGCTTTCTTTTACTTGAGCAATTAATTCATCACTAATACGAACATCTTCAGTATAATCTACACTAGACACCCATAAACGGAATACATCAGAACCATGCATCTTAACTAGTTTTAATGGGTCAATCGTATTACCTAATGATTTACTCATTTTATTTCCTTTTCCATCTAAGACAAATCCATGAGAAACTAATTTTTTATATGGACTTTTTCCATGGGCAGCTACGCCACAGATTAAAGATGAGTTAAACCATCCACGATATTGATCAGAACCTTCTAAATACATGTCAGCTGGATATGGAAGTCCACGTTCAATTAAAACACCGGTATGAGATGAACCTGAATCAAACCATACATCCATAATATCTTCCTCTTTGGTGAATTTTCCATTTGGACTTGCTGGATTTGTATATCCTTCTGGAAGTAAGTCTTTAGCATCTCTTTCAAACCATACATTAGATCCATATTGACGGAAAAGATCTGCAACGTGCATCATAACATCATAATCAACAATTTCACTACCATCTTCATTGTAGAAAATTGGAATTGGTACTCCCCATACACGTTGACGAGAAATACACCAATCACCACGATCACGAATCATATTATATAAACGTTTTTTACCCCATGGTGTGTGGAATTCAATATTATTATCTAATTCATTTAATAATTGATCACGGATTTTATCAATACTGCAGAACCATTGATCTGTTGCACGGAAAATAACTGGTTTTTTAGTACGCCAATCATGTGGATATGAGTGGGTAATAAATTTAAGTTTTAATAATACACCTAAATCATCTAACTTTTGAACTACTGCTTTATTTGCATCTTCAAAGAATAGTCCGTTAAATTCTCCAGAATCAGCATTTAAAACACCTTGATCATCAACTCCATTAATAAGTCCTAGATTATATTGTTTTCCAATAATAAAGTCATCAGCACCATATCCTGGGGCAATATGAACAAGACCTGTACCACTATCTAAAGTTACATGATATCCAATAATAACTGGTGAGATGCGATCCATAAATACATGTTGATATTTTACACCTTCAAAAGATGTTCCGGAAATCACTTCTACAACTTCATAAGTATCCCATTCAAATTCTTTAGCAAGTGTATCTACTAATTCATTAGCAACGATATAAATAGTATCTTCTACTTGAACTTTAGCATAATCAAATTGTTCTCCTACGGCAATACCTAAGTTACCAGGAAGTGTCCATGGTGTTGTGGTCCAAATAACAAGTTGTTCTCCTTCTTTTACAGTTTCATTTCCTTCTACAACAGGGAAAGCAACGAAAATAGAAGGATCTTTACGATCTTTATATTCAATTTCTGCTTCAGCAAGGGCACTTTCACTAGATGGTGACCAATATACTGGTTTTAATCCTTTAAAGATTAATCCATCTTTAGCCATTTTAGCAAATACTTCAATTTGACGAGCTTCAAATTCTTTTTGTAATGTAATATATGGGTGTTCCCAATCGGCAATCACATTTAATTTTTTAAAGCCATCCATTTGTGTTTGTACTTGTTCTAAAGCATACTTATGACATAATTCACGGAATTCTGCCTTCGACATTTCTTTACGATTAACTCCTGTCTTGGTAATTGCGGTTTCGATTGGAAGTCCATGTGTATCCCATCCTGGAATATATGTTACATCATATCCCATCATCATTTTATGACGGTTAACAAAATCTTTTAAGATTTTATTCATCGCATGTCCACAGTGAATACTTCCATTCGCATATGGAGGACCATCATGTAAAATATAAGGTTCAGCATCTTTATTTTTTTCTTTAATTTTGTGATAAAGATCCATTTCCTCCCATTTTTCTCTTTGTTTTACTTCATTTTCAGGTAAATTCCCACGCATAGGAAATTCTGTTTTTGGCATTAATAAAGTATCTTTATAATCCATTTTAATCAAATCCTTTCTTTTAAACAAAAAAATCTATAAATTTAAGGACGTATATAACGTGGTACCACCTTAATTTATAGATTTACTCTACCTCATTATGCGTAACGTGCACCTACGGAGCTATCTTCATAGTCACATCAAGAGTGATCTATTTATTATTTCCCTATTCGTTTCCACCAACCACGAACTCTCTATTAGTTTCATAATAAATCGTCTCTATCTTTTGTTTTATAAATCAATTTCATCGATTTCATCAATTACTTCTAATTGTGCCTCTACAATATTTTTAAGACGTCTTTTAAAGGTATGGACATTACGTCTTAATGTAGCTGCGTCATCTTCTGTTTTTTCCGCACGTAAGAGTGCTTCATTAACAATACGTGTTGCGTTTTTCTTGGCATTCTCAACAATCGTTTCACTTTCTTTATGAGCTGCCATACGCATTTGATCCGATGTCTTTTGAGCCATAATAATTGCTTTTTGTAACGTTTCTTCTGTACGTTCATATTGAGCAATTCTGGCCTTTAATTTTTGATTTTCTTGAACAAATTCGTTATTTGCATTCGTTTCATTTTCACTCATTTGTTCTTTTAAAGTTTTAATCTGTTCATCGCGTATTCGAATTTCTTCATTCTTTCGATTTAATTCTGCTACCATATTCTCTACCTTTTTAATTACTTGATCGAGAAATTGGTTGACTTCAACCGGATCATAGCCACGAAGTGTTCGATTAAACTTTTCCATACCTAAATCACCTCACACTCTTGGCGCTACAACGTATTATAGCACGCTTACCCCTTTATTTCAATACTAAATTACCATTCTATGTTAATATCGGTATTATCATGAATATCTTTTCCTTCTGTTTCATCGGTAATTTTTCCTTGTACGTTGACATTATTTGGTGTGCATAAGAAAATACCACCACCAATTTTTTGTAAATCTCCCCCGATTGCATATATTGTTCCACTTAAAAAATCAACAATACGTTTTGCTTGGTCACTTGTAACACGTTTTAAATTAACGACTACGGTATTACGATTTTTTAAATGATCAACAATTTGTTGGGCTTCTGAATAAGCGCGTGGTTCAATTAAAATCATTCTTGTTCCACCATTCGCTTCATCTAAAGCTTCTTCTGGGGTACTATTATAATAAGCATCTTCATGCCCTGTTCCACCAAACACTTCATCGTCTGATGTCATCCATTTTTTGATATTTAAACCCATATTTATTCCTCCAATACCATATTCTATTCCATTTTACCATAAATTCCACAAAAAATAAATGGTTTTTCTTTCCTATTTTACGACAACTGTTCGTTTTATCCAACTAGAACCATTGACATCAGTTACTGTATATGTAATTGTATAAGTTCCTTTGGTTGTAATAGCTGATATAACCGCACCATTTTGATCTTCTATTCTAGTTGTAATAGACCCTAACTCATTTCCTTCACTATCATACGCATAAACACCAGGATCATTAAAAGTACCATTAACTGTCATATTAGAAGAACCATTTAAAACAATAACGGGTGCTTTTATATTGACATTATCTTCACCATATTTAATATCTAGTGTATACTCATAATCACCATTGTTATTGGTAATAGTTACAGTTGTACTTAATTTAGACAACATTTTACCGTTTTCTACGTCAGAAATCTGATTATCTTTATCCGCTTCCATAAATCCTTCTGCAATAAGATCGTGTAATGAAACAACCATACTATCCCCTACATCAGGTAAAATATAAATATTATCAGCAGCCCAGTTTTTCGCAGCTGTTAAAATATTATTTTTCTGTGTTTCCGAAGTTTCTTTGCGAACACCTCGAATAGAGCTTGTAATACTAAGACCAACTATTAATCCCAGTAATCCTAAAATGGTAATAACTGCGAGTAGCTCAACTAAAGTAAAACCTTTTTTCATCATGTCACCTTTTATCCTTATATTGATATTATAAAACAAAACGGTTCTGGAAACAAGAAAAAAACGCAACTATGCGCTTTTTATTTTTCCAAAACGATTAAATGGAAATAAAACAAAATCAGTTGTTCCACGAATTTCACTTTTAGATACTAAACCAATCATACGACTATCTGTCGAATTGGTACGATTATCTCCCATAACAAAATAATATCCTTCTGGAATCTCTTTATCCCATACGAAATCGTAAGTCTCAGTATCTTTAGGTAAAAAGTCTTCCGCAATTTTTTTATCATTAATATAAAGTTCATTATTATAATAATATAAAGTTTCTCCAGGTAAACCAACTATTCTTTTAATAAGATGACTATCACCATAGTCAAACACTACAATATCAAAACGTTCAAAACTTTTATCATATTTTTTTAATAAAACAATTTCATTATTTTCTAACGTTGGATCCATACTTTTACCATTTACACGTACTGGTGTAATAATAAATGTACGAATTAAAACAACAACTAAAATAATAATAATATAGGGTAACAACTCTTTTACATATTTCATTTATTCCATCCCCTCTTTTCAAAAAAATAAGACTTGTAGTCTTATTTTCCCTTCACTTGATTTACGTTTCTTTCTTTGATCTTTGGTTGACTAACCAAGTTTCTAATATATCCTAATTTAGCTTGTCTTACTTTACCAGTACGAACAACTTCAATAGAGTCAATAACTGGACTATTCATTGGAAATGTACGTTCTACACCAATTCCTCCAGAAATTTTACGAACAGTAAAAGTTCTTCCAATTCCTCTTCCTTGAATTGCCATTACTAGACCTTCGAAAGCTTGAACTCTGTGTTTATTACCTTCGACGATTTTTACACCTACACGAATAGTATCTCCTACACGGAATTCAGGTAAATCTGTACGAATTTGTTTTTTAGTAATTTTTTCGATCTTATTCATACGTCTCTCTCCTTCTTTGTTTATTGTAATCATATCTCAATACTAATATAAAACGGGACATCGGATTACACGCTATTAATTCTAACATATAATACAGAAAAAAACAAGTGTTTTTATCGACTTTTTCCTTTTGTGTAAAATGAAAAAGTAAATTGCCCTTAAATATTTGAAACTGAAATTTAATCTTTCACTCGTTTTAGTCAAGGACTA
>CALVJM010000034.1 GCA_944332155.1 uncultured Bacilli bacterium | reverse complement strand
CATACAAAACATTGTTAATGCCTAATACAAAGTACTTACAAATTCACAAAAGTTGCACTTGACATTTTAATTAAAAAACAATTATACCATCATCATTCGTGTGATTGACAATAGTAATAAGAAAATAATTCCTCCACCAGTACAAACTAACATCATCATCGTCTTTTGTTCCATTTTTTCTAGACGACTTTTATATTTTTGTTCACGAGCTTTATTTTGTAAGGTTGATACCGTTTTAGCAAACATCATTAACTGTTCTTGTTTATTTTCTTGTGAACCTAAACTTAAACGATACAACAAACGCATCATACGCATAGAATCGCGAACGGGATACTCTTTCGCAAAATCCATATAAGGATCTACACTCATATCTCCGGCTTCAATACGTGAAATCATTTTTTGTAATCCTGGTTTAAAGATTTCAGGAGCTGTATCGATAGATCTTGAAATAGCTACCGGAACTGTATAATGTTGAATTAAAATCTCCAAACTTTTTAAGTAATATGGTAACATCAAGTTGATACGATATAAGTTCTTTCTGTATAATGCTTTTAATTGGAAATATGGCAATTTAAATACAACGAATGCTATACCAATAGCTACTAACATACTAATAAAGAAGTTAGTTAGATTAACATTTGTTAATAAAAGAATCGCGAATATAACTAACGCTATTAGGGCATTAGATATACGTTGTCTAAATAATTTATCTACATCAAAACTTACTTCAGTACCATACTTAACAGATAATAAAAATTTATAATCATCTTCCATTAAGAATTTAAAGAATGGGGCTGTATCACCCACAAAACGATTCGCATCAATTACATTTATATAATTAAGAACGAAGACGGTAATAACCGTAACTAGTATAAACATTATTTCTGTTGACATTATTCCGCCCCCACATCTTCATTATAGTATTTTTCACCACTTAATAAGAAATAAGTATTAACAATTATTATTCCATGTAATAAAACTTGTACATACCAATCTCCTAACATTTGGATATAAGTTTCAACTCCCAATAAGAATTGGATTAACATTACCATAAGATAAAGCATAATACCAAATTGTAAAAACTTTTTGTGGAATTGAGCACGATCCAAACGATCGCGGTATACATTTTCAACAAGCATATCGATGTCTAATGACATGTTCTCTAAAGCTGCACCTGCATCTTTAGAACCTTCACTTGTGATTTGATAGAATAATTGATGCATATTCTTTACAATATAGAAATCGTATTTTGTATTCATATAATGAATTGATTGATCAATGGTACCGTTTTGATAAGCCAAATCAATCATCATTTTAACATCACTAAGAACTGGTTCTTCTAAAACTCCAGATTCATAAACTCCTTCAAGAGCTTTTACGAATGATTGAGTGGTAGCAAACTCCATAATTGTATTAGTTGTATAAACTTGAATCTGTTCAAATATATATTCACTATAAATACGATTACAACGTAAATAAGTCAAATATGGAATTACTACAATAGAAATCACAGAATATAATAATGATAATAAAACATTGTAGAAATATAAATAAGTAATGACAAAAGAACCTATAGAGAACACAGCAATCTGAATAAGATATTGCTTTGTAGTATATTCTTGTCCTAAACTTTTAACTTTTTCTCGAATATTTTTAAAAGAATAAGGCGCATATTTGTCATATAATCCAATGGCCTGATCAGAAATATACTTATACACGTTTTGTCCGTTATTATTACGATAAATGACAACAAACACAACAATTAACGTAATTACAACGAACATTACAAATGTCATCATTTCTTATCACCCTCCTATTCGAATTTATTTGGGTTAATACGAAAGTTTACTTTAGGAGCTTCAATGGTTGTTCCTGTATTCCCATTTGATGTAGGAGTAGTATTAGGCATTACAGGTCTACTACCAGGTTGATTTCCAGGTGTTTGGGTATTTGGTATTGAATTTGGTATAGGTTGATTCATAGATGGAGCTTGTCCTACGTTGGTAACAGTTCCTTTTGCTGGAACTGAATTCATATTTGGACTTTGATTTATTATTGCACTAGAAGGTTTTACTCCGCCCTCAAATTCAGCACGCACTTTTCGTATTTCTTCTGTTTCTTGTGGTGCATCATGATTTAATAAATCAGCATCTTCCAAAATAATTTCACCAGGTTTAATTAAATCTTTTGGTAAAACAACACCCTGTCCTTCCAAATAATCTACCAAATATTTACTAGGTTCATTTCGTATAACTCTACCTTCCATTGTTTTTCTATAAATAGTGTTTACACGAGCGTCATTATCTTCAGTTACATAAAACTCAACAACTTCGGCAATTTCACGCCTGAAACTACGAGTTTTTTTATCCTGATATCCACGTACATAAACACCAATTTGAATATATCGATAAATCGATTTTAAAAATTGATCAATATCCTGTGTCGTTTCCATCAAACTATACATACGATTAGGAATGGAAGAAGCCTTATCAGCATGAATAGTTGACAAAATGTAGTGTCCTGAAGAAATTGAGTTACGTGCAGCCGTAACTGCTTCAGCACTACGGACTTCGGATAATAGAATCCATTTAGGATTTTGTCGCATACAGGTAACCAAAACATCGGTATAAGATGCGATATTGTTAGTTTTCATAGCTACAATATCACGGTGTGGGAAAATTCGATCCAAGTGCAATTCCAAAGTATCCTCAATTGTGATTAACTTTTCTGTCTCCTTGGTATGAGCAGCTAAATATTTAACAAACTCTGTTTTACCACTACCCGTTTCTCCACTAACAATAATATTACAATGACCTTCTACACATTTTACCAGAAAATCATGAATGTCTAACTCAATGTATTTATCTGCTAAAATCTTATCTTTTTCCAAACGAATTTTGGCAGGTGTTTTACGTATTACACAAGCAATCCCGTTGGTTGCAATAGAATCGTGTACGAAGTTCAAACGTAATTCAGCACTTTCAGCATCCAAGAAAGGGTGGGCCATATTAAATGACTTACCCATGGCATTAGAACACTGAAAGGCTAACTTTTCCATAAAAGCATCATTAATATCTTTATTTTCAATTCTAAAAATACCTTTGGACAAAGTTTTTAAATGAATTTGACCATGATTCGCATAAGAGATATCTGTGATATCATCAGCTTCTAAATACTCTTTTAACGGACCAAAGTCAATCTGATCTAAGAAATTACCATTCATTATTGTTGAGCTGTCCCTGCGTTATTGTTGGCGTTATTAGCTGTTGCGTTGTTATTATTTTCATTTGCATTATTCTCCTCAGTTGTAATTTCTTCAGTTTTGTTTTCTTCAGGAATTAATACAGTATTAGCATTAATGAAGTCTTTTAAGTATTGTGTTGAAACTTGTGTCTTACCAGTAGTATCCGCTTTTTGACCATGAGGTACTGGGAATAACTCTACAGCAAAACTATCCATGTAACTTGCTTTACGCATTAAAATGTTAATTTCTTCAGATACTCCAAAGATTAAGAATGCTGGTACACGATCTTCTTCTGTATTTTCAAATACGTGTTTACCATTAGAATCCTTAACGGCTAATATTTCAATATTTTCAACAAGCTTACCAACCATAATTTGTCCATCTGTATTTTCAGCTTTCATATAAATATCAATCTTATTTCCAGGATACATTGAATTACCATAAGTTGTATCCATATTTACTGGGAAGTTATAAGGAACTTCATTTTTACCTACTTTTACAAATGCTGAATCTGGTAACTCTTTTGCTGTAGTAAGTAATGCGCTATAGAACATACTTCCTTTTGGAATTACACTATTTACATTTGAATATTTACCAATAATAGCACCAGTAGAAGTAATAACATCATCACTTACTGCTTTAGCAGCAATATCAGTAGTTGTAACCATTTCCTCAGTAATTAAAGTACGAGGTTGAATGGTTGTAGCAGCTACAGGTACACTAACAGGTGTAACTGCATTTTTAATTGTGGTAGAATAACCAAAATAGAGAATAACCAAAACAAGAACAACACCTATAATGGTTACTGTATTTTTGTTTCTCAAGAATCTGTTTAACGTAACAGTAAAACTATTCATATTTTTATTTCACCCTTTCTCATCTCTAATATGGAATTTCTAAAATCGCATCTAAACGATTCCATATATTAAAATCTATTATGTCATTATCCAAAGCTGCTGCCGTGTGCTTTGTTTTTACTTGAATACTCACTTTTGGTGGATATTCATGTACATCATAGATTTCAATCGTGTATTTTTGTGCTAAAGAGGCATCTTCAGCAAAACGACGAATGAAGTTTTCCACAAACTTTTCACGATCAATACGAATATTTCCGGTAGATGTATATGTTGCTAAATCAAACGCATCAATCATCGCTGATTCAGTCGTTTCTTTCAATAAATTATAATTATGTTCATCCGTGTTTGTTAAAGTTTGGAAGAGATTAATTAGAACCACTGTAATCACTCCAAGTGTAATAACAAAGACAATCCAGTATGATTCTTTCACAATTAATCCCCCCTACTCCTTAATATACCAGTACAAGCATACCAATCACTACTTACACCACAACCTCTAACAACACTAGATAGAGTTTGACGGATATAAGTACTCTTACATTTTCTTCCATCAGTACATTTTAAATTAAAATCATCATATGAATTATTCGCATTATAACGACGAATACTCATAATTGTTTTAGAATCTAATTCAATTGTGTACATTGGAGCTAGATTATAGATATTATATTCTTCAACACCACGGTTATTAGTAATGAAAGTATCTACATAATAATCACGTGCTTGACTTCTTCCTCTGTAAGCCCAGTTTGAATAATAATACCAGTTATTATTAGACCAAATACGATTTAATTTTTGAACTCCTGGGAAAGCTTCATCCGCAATTAATGAAATTGGACGATAGATAACAATTGCTCCACCACCAGGACAATTATTTATTTTACATTCATTATAACTTTTACCAGTTGCCATACAAGAACGTAAATTCTCTGTCATTGGACTATTATGACATACCCCATCTTCACAATCTTGTGGACAGTATGGTTCTCCCGAACAATAAGTTTGATAAAACTCTTTACGTTCTTCTTCTGTAACAGAATCGTCAACTAAAAGCATTGTACAACATTTTTGCTTTGTAATTAAATCAGAACTTTGCAAATCATCTGGATATGTACAACTACTGTTTGGATCTGGATTTTCAGGTGGCCAATCCTCATTACATCTAGGATATTTAGCAGCTAATTCTTTATATTCCTGACTATCAAATCCCCATTTTTTTCCAAAATATTCACAACAGTCTTCCCCATTTGGACCAGAATCTGCATTAGTAAAATGACTTTCTTGATTTACATCACACACAGGACCAATTGGATCATTTGTTACTTCATATTTACAAGTATAATTTCCTTCTTCATTATTAAACTTACCATTGGCAGGTGTCAACTTATTATAATGAATTGTAACATCATATTTTTGACCTGCTTTTGCTTTGTCACTAATTACTAATTTAGAATTACCAGAATCTAACACATCTGTAATATTAGTTGTACCATCTTCGTTAACTTCATCACTAGGTGTATAACTTTCTAATGGTTTTCCACTCTCTTTATCGATATATTGATATAATCCATCAGGTAAAACATATCGTAAATTAGTTGTAATCGTTAATGTTTTATTTGTAATTTGTGATGCAATATTTCCTAACAATGAAATAACATTACCTGTATTAACACCACTTGTATCTACATTACATCCATCACAAGTCTTTTCATATGTTGAACGTTTAGTATCTAATTTCAATGTTTTAGGTCCAATATTAGTTACACCATTATTATAACTTAACTCCAGTTTTGGATTTAAAGACTCAATATACTTATCATAGAATTGAGTAATGGCATTTTCACTTGCACACTCTTTTAAAGCATTAACTAAATTTTGTTTAGTATTAGCATCTCCATTATTAAAAGCACTTAACCATTCTTGTTGTCTAAAACGAATCTTACAAGTTCGCTTAGTAGAAACAGTAGCTTTATATGTATCATTATAACTTGGCCATACAAAACTTCCACCAGGAACTAATCCCGAACCATTATAAGCACCAGGGAATTGAGCAAGAGCATCGTCTGTACAATACACTTCACAATACCTTGTACCAATTGTTCCTACTTTATATTTATTACGTACCGATTGTCTAGCACTATAATCATATTTACTAGAGCCAGCCCCACTAACTCCTTTAAACAAACATGAGAAATCGTGTTCATCAGTCAACACTACACTATCTTCAGCACCACAGGCATTTGTTCTTGTAGTTGTTTGAACCGGACAAGCACCACAAATAGGGTATAATTTTTCAACATAAGCTTGTCCATATTGTTGAATCATTTGTTCACAACATGTTGCAGTTTTATCATTTGGTTTATAATCCTGATCATCACTACCATCAACAACATGGAAATCTTCAGGATTATTTATATCACAAGCATCAATCATTGAAGATGCATAGTAAATACCAATACCATTACCATTTGACTTACCATTTACTTTCTTTGTTAAGTTGGCATTTCTTCTAACTTCTGTACAAGAACCTCCACTCATAAAATCTGAACCTACATAAGCATTTAATACATTTTCCTGTTTCAAAGTAACACCATTATTTTTTGGACCAGCATAAGTAAAGTCTCCAGGATAACATGTAGAACGTGCTAAATATCTTTTAGGAACCGTAACAATATCATTTTTTGAGTCGCCAATTAAGGAAGCTAATTCAGTCGCAGTCCCATAATAATACTTACCACTTTTCCTAACCATACTTGTTGGTTCAACAATAATATAGTGTTCTTGATAATTACCGAAATGACTACGGTTATAACCAGTTTTGGTAATAAAATTATTATATAATTCATCTGTTTTGGCTAAACCATTAAAATAAGTATGTTGTCCTACACCATTGATTTTCAAGTTATCTTGGGCATCAAATCCAATAGATACACCTGTTGGCATTCCCTGAATATTAAGCTGACCACTTACATTTTGTTGCCAACTTAAATTTCCGTCAATAACTTTATTTTTATAACGATATGGACTAGCATTCATAAAATAACTACCTTCTCCGGCAAGAGATGGAAAATTAACAAAGTCCACTGTATGTGTACCTGGTACTAAATTACCATTTTTATCAATAACGGTCATACGCATACCAGCTACAATAGCAATACCATTATAACGAGCCCACTTGGTAGATCCTGAACCACTACCTGATCCTGAACCCGTACCTCCAGAGTTACTAATTGATTCTGCATTTACTGAAAATGGCATCAATAACATTAACATCATACAGAATACCAATAAAAATTTACTTTTTTTCATTTTAACACCTACCTTAAAAACCGAAAGAGTCTCTTTTACGTCTTACATAAATCACATAACCTACACCCGCAACTGTTAATCCAATAAATATATAATAATAATCAACGATGAATTGGAGGAATGGTTTCAGTTCTTTTTCTTCTTTTTTTATTTCTTCCTCTGGTTGATTCAAACTAGCCTTATATTGATTTACTTCTTTTACAAAATCTTCATGACTAAGAGAATGTTTCAACCAACGATTACATAATTTATAATCTTCTATTCCTTGACATATCGGATCTTTATAAAAAGAATTATAAGCTGGAAGTGTAACATAATAAACATTCAAGCTAGTTTCGGAGCAAGCCACGTTTTCACTGTAGATTTCATAACGATAGGCACGATCTGGTTGTAAACCGGTAATAGTGACTTCACTAGGTCGACTACGATTTGCATCATACCTATACTCATTTCCAGTAGATGGATCCATTATAACAAGTCCCGGATAAATATTACTGAGAGTAACATTAAACGTTAAAGTATTTCCATTCTCAACTGGTACATAGCTGGTATTCAAATTACTAGCCATATTTTTGAGTTTCGCTTTTAATGTAAAATCACATTCTTCAGCTTTTACCGGCGTCCACATGACAACTGAGGCCAATATTGCTGATGCTGCTAATACTACCCCTTTCATATGCTTTCTCATTACACTACCCTCCATTATTCAATTATAACATAGTTTTTTTCTTATTTTTTATTTTTTTATAAATTTTACATTATTTCAATTTATATGAAATAGTTTGATCACGAATCTGTAATTCTAAATAAATTTCTGTAGCTTGTTTAATCTCACTATTTACTTCTAAATATACGTGATTTTTATTCGAATCATTTCGTACATTCTTTACAGTGGGTCTTACTTCTTTTACTTGATTATTATTCTCTAATTTATATTTAATTATGCCAAATGTCGCTATTAAATCCGAATTACTAGACACTTGATTATTCAAATATTGTTCACTAAATTGTGTTTTAAGATTGATTCGTAAAATGGTCTTATCATAATTTTTATTTAATGAAGGAGTAATATAATCTGTAGAATCATAACACTCAGTAGATGTTACACAAAAACGATAGTTCAATTCAAAAGAGTCTTTGATTTCAGGTTCTGATAATACAATTTTTGTTCCTTTTAATAAACCATTTTGTACAGTAACCGTTTTACCAACCGTTCCCTTGGTATTATTCTTTTTATCTAAATCAATAGGGTCTAAACGAACTTTTGATGATCTTCCAGTTTGTTCTGCATAACGATAATACATAGTATCTTTTGTTAAATGATTAGGAACTTCATATACTAATACATAAACTGATTCTTCATTGGTTATATCATTACTTTCATAATTAGTCCCTAAATCAATAACTGAATCAGCATATTTTGTAGTTGGATAAAAATAGTGACCACCTGCACTTAATTCCATACGTGCATTTTCTAGATTTGAAACACTATCAAAATTATTTTTTACATGTACTTTTAGTATTACCATGGTATAATTATCACTAATTTTGTTTCCGTGATAATCTTTAGTTGTAAGATAACTATCACTTACCATTAAAGTAAAATTACTAGCAGTAAAATAAGAATCTTCTTTATATATTTTATCTTTATCTCTATTAACATAAATCACGGTACCTATTGTTCCTACTACTAGTAGAATTGCGAGTACATTAATTAAAAATTTATTTTCAATATAAACATACTTAGCGTGACGAATACGCTTATTTATAATTCTACGATAACGATCAGTATCTAGCTCTACATCAACTTCAAATTCTTCATTATCTTTTTCATCAACATTAAGTTCTTGTAAATCTTTAACAAAATCAAATTTTTTAACATCAAAACCAGTTGCACGTACAGCCGTTAAACACATACTAACGAATTGTAAAAAAACCATACCAGTAAATAAGTCTTTCATTAATTTTACAATTCGTATGTCAACGATTTCAATTTCCATCGTTCCTAATATTTGTTGTCCGACAATAAAAAGTATAAAACTAGCAATATATACGCCAACATTATATACATAGAAAGCAATTGGTTTTTCTTTCACTTTCATAACGATAAGCACTACTGTTGCCATTATTATCGCAAGAAATCCATCAATAAAAATTAATGGACTATAAATCGTCTCGACAATCGATTGTCCAATGACATTGGTACTATTTGCGACATAATCATTAATAAATGATAAAATAGCTGTTGATTTATAAATCATATAGACGGTAATAATAGTCATTATAATATGAAATAATTTAAAATACTTTATAAAAAACGCGTAAGGTTTTCTAAAGACCATACAATCACCCTATTCTATTCTAATTATAGTATATCTTAAAACAAAAAAAAATAAAAGCAATATTTAAAAAAAAGTATAAAATAAAAAGAAGTGTAAACTTCTTTTGGTCTAATTGGTACCAGCCAAGGGACTTGAACCCTTATGATGTCACCATCGGTGGATTTTGAATCCACTGCGTCTACCATTCCGCCAGGCTGGCATGTATTCATTATAACACATTCTATTAACAAATACTAGTATAAAAGACTTAAAAAAGATACAAAATGTATCTACATAAAATATATTATTTTTCTTTATACTTTGACTCAAATAAATCTTGTTCATCTAACATTTCTTCAACAGGAACTAATTCTGGTAATTCATCTATAGAAGACAAACCGAAATAGTCTAAAAATTGACTAGTAGTACTATAAAGATTAGGGTGTCCAGGCATATCTGATTTTCCAACCTCATAAATTAAATTTTTAGATAATAACTTACGCAAAATATAACTACTATCAACACCTCTTATCTCATCAATTTGAATACGAGTAATGGGGGCGTTATATGCGATAATAGCAAGTGTTTCTAAAGCTGAAGTACTTAATGTACTAGTTTCTTCTTTTTGAACTAAAGTTTGATAATATGACTTGTGTTCTGGTTTAGTCACTAGCTTTAACTTATTGCCCAATATTTCTAATTTTATACCACGCTTAGGATTACTATAACTACTACTTAACTCTTCAATTAATTCCTTTAGTTTTATTTCATCTATATTTAAAATTTCTAACAGTTCATCATAAGACAGACCAGCACTGCCATTAATGAATAACAACCCTTCTAATACTCCTACTAAATCCATAAAATCACTCCTTTACTGATAAAACAATCGCAGAAAAATTAGCATCTTGAGTGACATTAATTTCTTGCTTTCTAGTTAAATCTAAGATAGATAAGAAAGTAACTACAATATAATCTTTACTATAAACATCAAATAGTTCATCAAATTGAACTTGTTTTTTTCTTTTAAGTAATGAGCATATTTCTTGACTTCGTTTACTTACTGAATATTCTTTTCTTGTAATTTTTGTGTGTAATGGTTTTTCTTTTTCTTTACGCTTCAGAAATTTTTGAAATGCATTTATCAACAATTGAACATCCATAGGTTCCTCAAATTCCACATTACTATCCTCTTGATATGTACGAAGATCTTCAGGATCTTTAGTATGAACTTCTTTTCTTACCATTTCTAAATCTTCAAATACGGTAGTCATTTCTTTATAACGTTTATATTCTAATAAACGAGCAATTAATTGTTCACGAGGATCTTCTTCGTATTCATCCTCATCATTTTTAGGATTTGGTAATAAAGAACGTGATTTCATTTCAATCAATTCAGCGGCCATAATTAAATATTCACTAGCAACATCTAAATTCATTTCTTCCATCGTTTCAATATAATTTAAATATTGTTTTGTAATTTCATCTATTTTAATGTCGGTTATTTCCATTTTTGCTTCTTTTATTAAATGAAGTAGCAAATCTAATGGTCCTTCAAATTCACTAATGACTACTTTATATTCCATAAAAACGCTCTACCTTTCTAATATACTGGTTGCGTTAACGCACATGCGCTATTATTATCGACAATCATTACCCATAAATATTTTTCATTCCCTTGAAGCTTGTATTCTCCATAAACCACATCGCAATTCACTTTAAAAATATTTTTACAATGCCTTAAATAAGAATAAAAAATAATATGTTGAACAGAACTAGTTTCAATCTTGAAAGTGTTAATTTCAATTATAAAATTGTCCCTGTTTTAAAGACGATAAAATAGCAGAACTCGTTTTTTCTACATCTTCTTTCACAAACACTCTATTGTAATAATGATTCAATTGCACATCTAATTTTCCATGAAAGTCATTGGTCGCGGTAACCATAGGAAAAAGATTGTTTTTTAATAAACTTATAATCAAATAAAAACCGAAAAGGTAATGAATTTCCTGTCTCATCTAAAGTATATTTATGATTATATACTTCAATCGCATCATATCCATTTCCTTGATAAATACCAATAACTTCTGAAATAGTATATTTCTCATCCGAAAAAGTGATATGGATGTGTAAATTTACTTTTAATTTTAATCTATCTCAATTTAAAAGATTTTCCTTTTCATCTATCCCCTTACTTGCTATTATAACACAAGAAAAAGAAAAAAAGAAGAAATGATTAATTAGACATGTTCTTCTTTGCATGCGAAATAAAATCTTCTATAATCTTTCTAGCATATATATCATATTGTACCATAGATTCAGGATGCCATTGAACTGCCATAACATATGGTTCTCCTTTACTTTCAAATCCTTCTATATATCCATCATCAGAATAAGCATTTATTTGATAAAAATCTTCATTAACAGATGTAACATAATAACGATGTCGACTATTTACTTTTATTTGTTCTGTATCTAATATTTTCGATAAATAAGTGTTTGGTTTTAGTTTTACATTATGTACATACTTTTCTCTTGAAAAATGTAAATCATCTCCAGGAATTTTTTCTATAATTTGTCCTTCAGTATTTAAAATAGCAAGTATTTGCATCCCCGCACAAATACCTAAGATAGGAATTTTTCTTTTAATTGCTTGACGTGCTAAAAACAAATCAAAGTTTGAAAACCAACGATATCCACCTGGAATTAATAGACCATCACATAATTCTAACGCTTGTATTAAATCTTCCTCTTCTGTTTTAGTCAACTCTGGTATTTCTTTATTACGCATTTTATAATAATCAACATCTTGGGTAGGCAATAAACAAATAGGTACTCCTCCTAAACGACGAATTGCTAGCCTTATTTTTTCAAAACAACTAAACAACTGATCTTGATCCTCATCAATATTTACTCTACCTACAATTCCAATAATTGGTTTCATAATCATCACCTCTTTATTATTATAACTAGAATGTGTTATAATTGCAATGGTGAAAATATGAAAAGATTTACAATGCGTGATGAAAACTTCGTTTGTGAATATTGCCATAATGAAGTTTCAAAATTAAATTATAGTGCTAGGGATCATTGTCCATATTGTCTTTATTCAAAACATGTTGACATATTACCTGGGGACCGAAAAAATACTTGCCAAGGATTACTTAAACCTATTGGCATTGAAAAATTTAAAGATAGTTATAAAATTATATATCAGTGTGAAAAATGTCATCAATACCATAAAAACAAAATGGCCTTAGATGACAATA
>CALVJM010000033.1 GCA_944332155.1 uncultured Bacilli bacterium | reverse complement strand
TTCATAATTACAACTACCTCTATTGTATACATTATATCAAAGATCATTGCGAAGAAAAATTTATTCTATTTTACTGAGAGCTATGGTATCTTCTTGTTTTTTTGTGTTATAGATGTTATAATATATTTATATAATAAGGGTGGTTGTATGAGAAAACAAGGATTTACATTAATAGAAGTTTTAAGTATATTAATAATCATGGGAATTATTATTTTAATCACAGTACCGCTTGTGTATTCTATTATAAATAGTAGTAGAGAAGGATTGTATGCTAGACAAGTTGAACAGTTATTACAAGCTGGTGAAAACTGGGGTGGTAAGAATTCGGATCAATTACCAGAGGAAGTTGGACAAAGTATTTTCTTAGTACCAAAAGACTTAGCTAATCAAGGTTTTCTTGATGCCGAAGAAATTATCGATCCTAGAAACGGAGAAGAAATGAATGGATGTATTGTTGTTACTAAAGAAACAAAACGCCATTCATATAAATATGAAGAAACTAGTTGTGATGATCTTCGTGGAGAGTATCTAATTCGTTTTGATGATATTTTAAATTTAAATGAAACGGTAGAAGTTAATAGTGTGTATCAACCCCAAAATGTAACCGCAACCAGTTTAAATGGTTCTCCTGTTACAGTAGTTGGTCCTACTATTATTAATGAAGCTACTGGAGAAGAAGACGGTCATGTAAATACAAGCACAGTTGGAAAAAAATATAAATTAAACTATGTGGCAACTGATGATGAGGGAAATTCTAAGTCTTTAACTATAAAAGTAACTATAGTAGATACAACGCCTCCGGAAATTGTTGTACAAGGGAAGAATAAGAATTTCACTTATTATTATTCGACCCGCGAAGGTACTTTTAAAATTCCTACTGCGACTGTGACTGATAATAGTGGAAAATTAAAGAAATATAATGGAAAAAATTATAAAGTAACAAGTAACGTAAGTGATTTAGCTGGTACTTATCGTATTGTATATGAGGCAGAAGATTATAGTGGTAATAAAAGAAAATTGACAGTTACTGTTGTTATTGCTAATACGGATTTACCAGTGATAAAAACAGTGACAGGTAATCCTACAAAATGGCAGAACAAAGATGTTACCTTGAAAGTTAGTGAAGTTTCTAGTAAAAGTAAGATAGTTGAATATAGTTTTGATGATGGATTAACTTGGCAAGGTGTTAATAGTAAAGTTTTTGATACCAACCAAACAGTTAGAATTAAAGCCAAGGATCAAGATGGTAATATTAGTGAATCTTTTGAGGTAGTTATTACGAAGATTGATAAGGAACCACCTGCTAAGCCAAC
Organism: uncultured Bacilli bacterium; assembly: GCA_944332155.1. Taxonomy (GTDB): domain Bacteria; phylum Bacillota_I; class Bacilli_A; order RF39; family UBA660; genus Pelethosoma. The sequence goes on along the minus strand of CALVJM010000033.1, from coordinate 11,720 downwards.
AGTTACACTACATAAGAATAATAGTGGAGGAGAGATTATTCCTTCTGGAACATGGGTAAATACAGATGTAAGTCAAGTACAACATACGACAGATAATTTAAGTGGAATAAAGGGTTATGAACGAAGTCTAGATAAGAAAAAATGGACAGCTATGGAAATAAATGCGATTGAAACGAAAGAGCAAGAACAACATTATTACATTCGAGCAAAAGATAAGGCGGGAAATATAAGTGAAGTTTCTGATGCCTATATCATTCGTATTGATAAGACTAAACCATCTTGTGGAACTATTTTGTTGTCGGAAGGAACTTTAGGAAAAAATGGTTGGTATGTATCTTCAATTAAATTTAGCTATACGTCAGGAAATGATGGTTATAGTGGTCATGAATCAACAGTTCTTAGTCCTCATGAATTGACTCAAGATACTGCTGGTTCAGAAGTAACTTTAACGACAACTGATAAGGCAGGTAATACCTGTGTTGTATCACAGACTTATAAAATCGATAAAACACCACCAAATTGCGGTAGTGTAGTAGTTACTTCAGGTACTGCAGGAAATTATGGATGGTGGCGAAGTGATTTATCTCTGTCATATAATAATGGTTCTGATAGTATGAGTGGTCACGATAACACGTCTATTGATCGAACTAGTATTATTGGTGAAACGGGAGGAACTGCCATCAACCTAACAACAACTGATAAAGCTGGTAATGTTTGTCATAAGGCAGAAAGCTTTAAAATCGATAAAACACCACCAAACTTCTATATCAATGTTCATCAAATTACACATGGTGGCGTTTATGCAACACCAGAAGTTGCGTTTGCTAACTACGGTATTTTCTGTAATAGACCAGGTACACCAGGATTTGTTGGAATTCAATATACAAGTTCTGATAATTTAAGTGGTGTGGAACATATTGAACGTGAACATTTCTATCTTCCAGGAGCACATAGATATTGTGGATTAGTAGAACAACCGGATAATCAAATGATACCAATTAGTGGTAGTACTTATACTCATTTCTTACAATGTAATGAGCCTGATAAAAGTTATCCATCTACACTGTCTACAACCATTAAAGGTCGTGCATGTGATTGGGCAGGAAATTGTAGTGGAGTACAACGATTTACTACTACTTGGAATAGACGTTCAATGGCAAACTTGGTTAACAAAAAATGTTAAATTTGTAAAAGCATATGTAATTATTGCATATGCTTTTAATGTAAAAGAATTTTAAAAATGATGTTTTATTTTAAATATTTTTAAATAAGTGATATAATAAAGTTGGGACAATGTGAGGAGGAATATGATGACAAAATATGTTTACCTATTTAGTGAAGGTAATAAAGAAATGCGTAACCTATTAGGTGGTAAAGGTGCTAACCTTGCCGAAATGACTAAAATAGGATTACCTGTTCCACAAGGTTTTACCGTTACAACAGAGGCTTGTACTAAGTATTATGAAGATGGTAAAGAAATTAGTAAGGAAGTAGAAAAAGAAATCTTCAGTCAATTAGCTGCCCTTGAAAAAATTACTGGAAAAGTAATGGGAGATGTTCATAATCCTTTATTAGTATCTGTTCGAAGTGGGGCAAGAACAAGTATGCCTGGTATGATGGATACTGTATTAAATTTAGGATTAAATGATGAAGTTGCAAAAGGTTTTGTAGAAGCTACGAATAACCCTCGTTTCGTATATGATAGTTATCGTCGTTTTATTCAAATGTTTGCAGATGTTGTTATGTCTTTTCCAAAAGAAGACTTTGAACATCAATTTGATCGTATTAAAGAACAAAAAGGTGTAGAATTTGACACTGATTTAACTGCTGAAGATTTACAAGAAGTAGTGGAAATTTATAAAAATGAATATAAGAAACATGCAGGTGTAGATTTTCCACAAGACCCAAAAGTACAACTTTTAGAAGCAGTTAAAGCTGTATTCCGTTCTTGGAACAATGATCGTGCGATTACTTATCGTCGTTTAAATGATATTCCAGGTTCTTGGGGAACCGCAGTTAATGTGCAAGAAATGGTTTATGGAAACCGTGGTGAAACATCTGGTACTGGAGTAGCATTCACTCGTAATCCTGCAACAGGTGAGAAGAAATTATTTGGTGAGTATTTAATGAATGCTCAAGGAGAAGATGTGGTTGCTGGTATTCGTACACCACAATCTATTGATACATTAAAAGATATTATGCCTGAGTGCTATGATCAATTTGTTAAAATTTGTGCTCTTTTAGAAGACCATTATCGTGATATGCAAGATATGGAATTTACTATCGAAAATGGAAAATTATATATGTTACAAACACGAAATGGAAAACGTACCGCACATGCTGCCTTACGTATTGCTGTAGAAATGGTAGAAGAAGGTATGATTACTAAAGAACAAGCTCTTCTAATGGTTGAACCAAAACAATTAGATCAATTATTACATAAAACTTTTGATAATGAAGCTTTACAAGCTGAAAATCCAATTGCTAAAGGTTTAGCCGCATCACCTGGAGCAGCAACTGGTAAAATTTATTTTACTGCCGATGATGTAATTAAGGCTCATAAAAATGGAGAAAAAGATATTTTATTAGTTCGTTTAGAAACTAGTCCTGAAGATATTGAAGGAATGAATTTAGCTCATGGAATTTTAACCATTCGTGGAGGAATGACTAGTCATGCAGCAGTTGTAGCTCGTGGTATGGGTACATGTTGTGTATCTGGTTGTGGAGAACTACGTATTGATGAAGATAAGAAAGTATTAATTACTAAAGATGGTCAAGAATTTCATGAAGGGGATTATATGAGTTTAGATGGTTCTACTGGTAATGTTTATGGAAAAGAAATAAAAACAGTAGATCCTGAAATTAGTGGAAACTTTGAAACATTCATGAAATGGGCTGATGCTACTCGTAAGTTACAAGTGCGTGCTAATGCTGATTCACCAAAAGATGCCCGTGTTGCTCGTAATTTTGGAGCAGAAGGAATTGGATTATGTCGTACAGAACACATGTTCTTTGACGAAGAAAGAATCTTTAATTTCCGTCGTATGATTACTGCTGAAACGGTAGATGCTCGTACAGAGGCTTTAGAAAAGATTTTGCCATATCAACGTGAAGACTTTGAAGGATTATTTAGAGAAATGTCTGACTATAGTGTGACTATTCGTTTTCTTGATCCACCACTACACGAATTCTTACCTCACACAGACGAAGAGATTAAACCACTTGCTGAAAGTCTTGGTATGACTTTTGAAGCTTTAAAAACACGTGTAGAATCGTTAAAAGAGTTTAATCCAATGATGGGACATCGTGGATGTCGTTTAGCTGTTACATATCCAGAAATCGCTCGTATGCAAACACGTGCAGTAATAGAAGCTGCAATTAATGTTTCTAAAGAAGGAATTCATATTGAACCAGAAATTATGATTCCATTAGTTGGAGATTTAAAAGAATTACAATATGTTAAAAATGAAGTTGTTACAACAGCTAATCAAATTATTAAAGAATCTGGTGCAGATATCAAATATAAAGTGGGAACGATGATCGAAATTCCAAGAGCTGCTCTTTTAGCTGATAAAATTGCTACAGAAGCGGAATTCTTCTCATTTGGAACAAATGATTTAACACAAATGACTTATGGATTTAGTCGTGATGATGCTGGTAAATTCTTAGAAGATTACTATAAAAAAGGAATCTTTGAATCAGATCCATTTGCTAAAATTGATCGCGAAGGTGTAGGAGAATTAATGAAAATTGCAGTTGAAAAAGGTAGACAAACACGTCCAGATATTAAACTTGGTATTTGTGGAGAACATGGTGGTGAACCATCTAGTGTGGAATTCTGCCATATGTTAGGACTTACTTATGTATCTTGTAGTCCATTCCGTGTTCCTATCGCAAGATTAGCTGCAGCGCAAGCTCAAATTAAACATCCCAATTAGGTAATGTATCACCATTGATAAAAAAGTTATTAAAACGTCAACATATACTGACTATTTATGAGTTAAAACAATATTCGCTACAAGATTTATTATTACTAAAGAAATGGTTGATGAGTTAACAGATTTGATTTCAGAAACATCTATTTCTTCAGAAAAATGTAAAAAAAACAATAACCGTTAGAAAAAACGAACGTTATTGTTTTCTTTATGGTATTATAATAGTAGGTGATAATATGAAAATTGTATGTATTGGACATGCCTCATATGATATCACATTCCCAGTAAAAGAATATCCAAAAGAAAATACAAAAAATCGTATTCAACGACGTGTGGAATGTGGTGGTGGACCAGCATCAAATGCTGCTTATTTATTAGGAAAATGGGGAATACCAACATGGTTTTTAGGTATTGTAGGAAATGATGAGTATGGAGAAGTTATCCGTGATGAATTTAAAGAAGTAGGAGTAAATACTACTTATTTAGAAGTAAATAATAGTGTTACTACTACTAACAGTATGATTATTGTAAATACAACTACTGGTTCTAGAACTACTTTAACATATCGTCCAGAAGAAATCAAAATGAATCCTGTAACTTTAGATTTTACGCCAGATATTATTTTGACGGATGGTCAAGAAATTGAACAAACTAATCGTTTATTTAATCAGTTTCCAAATGCCATTCGTGTGATTGATGCAAGTCGTCCTACTAAAGAGATTATTACACTAGCTCAAAATTGTCATTTTGTAGTTTGTTCTTATAATTTTGCTCTTAGTGTTACTAATTTAATTAAGGAAGATACTAATCATCATTATCAACAATTAATGGATGAAATGAAACGTATTTTTCCTGGTCGTATTATTATTACACTAGAAGAAAAAGGTTGTTTATATGAAAGTGATGGTTTATTAAAGAGAATGCCATCATTAAAAATGCAAGCTGTTGATACGACGGCCGCAGGAGATCTTTTTCATGGTGCTTTTGTATATGCTCTTGCTAAAGGGTATAGTTTGGAACAGACACTTCAAATCGCAACTATTACAGGAGCTTTATCAGTAACAAAAATTGGTGGACGTTATTCAGTACCAGAATTAGAAGAAGTAATGAATTATGGAAAATCTAAATAATATTATATTTGTAGATCGATATCCTAGTATTGATTTACATGGTTATGATCGAGAGAGTGCAAGAGTAGCAACGCAGGATTTTATTCGTGAAAATAAAAAATTAAAAAATGAAGTATTTACGATTGTACATGGACGTGGTAGTGGAACAGTAAAACAAGCAGTTCATGATACCTTACGTCGTACTAAAATAGTAAGAGAGTATAAGACAAACTATTATAATGATGGATGTACAATTGTGTTAATTGATTTACAATAGAAGTATTAATACTTCTTTTTTAAGCAAATTCATTGCTTAATATATGATTTTATGATATCATAAAGTTGTATATACTGACCAAATATAGCAAGAGGGGATTTTATGAAAGGAACATATGTCTTTGATTACATCAACGAAAATGAATTTCACAAGTTGGAACGTTCATTAAAGAAATATAATATGTTAGCATATAAAAAAATGATGTTTGACTATTATCCACGTTTAAAAGATGGACAGTTCTTAGGTGAAGTTGTTTCAACAAATAAAACTAAAGGAACGACAACGTATGAGTTAAAATTACCAACAGACGTTATGTTCTCTAAAGTACATGGAGATATCAAGTTACACTATCATGTGTATGAAAATGATAAAGTAGTGATGTTAGATAAAATAACACCAGAAGATATTTTAACTGAGGGTCATCAATCAGAATTAGTTACATACAAAGGTGTAATGGTATCTAATGAACATAGTGATAAAGATATTTTTAAAATCAATTTATTGAATATGTTAAAAAAAGATTAATGAAAAAGCAGGAGTTCCTGCTTTTTATCTTATAAAATTACCAAAAATACTGATATCTACATTTCCGTTGATACCTGGTACCTGGCCTGATGATGTGTATTGCCATCCTTCATAGAAACCATCCCAGGTACATTCTTTATTATATTGTGCAATCCAAGTAATCTCTTTTTGAATCATGGGTGAATATAATTTTTCATTCGCATAACTTTTATAAGTGTATACTTGTGTTTTAAAATTTGCAGTTCGTACCTGATTTAAAAAAGTTGGAATAATTTGTTCATAATCAATTACTGTTAAATATGATGTAATATTATTGCTTTCGATATCATAATAAATTCCTAAGGTAGGTTGAATATCATATTGTTTAAGCATATTTAATACAAAATTAGCTTCACTTAGCGCTTCTTCTTTGTTAACTGCATAACTATATAAGTAAATACCATATGGAATTTGTAAACGTTTTACTTCATTTAAATTTTGTACAAATTTATTATCTAATGAGTAACTACCAAACCCTAATCGTAAAATCGCACCATCAACATCACTTTGTTTTACTTGATTCCAATCAATATCTCCTTGAAATTTAGAAACATCGATAATTTTTTTGGCATTGGTTGCTAAAACACTACCATCTTCTTTGTAAAAAGTTTTTCCTATTTCTTCTTCTTTTTCTAAAATACCTTGTTCATTAAAAGTATATTTTTTGTTATCTAATGTGATTGTACCTGTCATCATTGTACCATCTTCTTTAAAATAATATTTTTGATTATTTATGGTTTGAAATCCTATCTGCATACTACCATTTTCATCAAAGTAGTAAGTTTGTTCATTTATTTTTTGTAGACCAGTCAAATATAGATGTTCTTCAGTTAGATAATACGTTCTTTGTGGTTCTTTAATAAAACCTGTTTGACTTTGACCATTATCATTAAAAAAATAATATTTATCTTCTAATTCCATATATCCAGTAATCATTTTACCCATATTATCAAAATAATATAAGTGATCATTAATAGTTTGAAAACCAATTTGTTTCTGTCCAGAATCATTAAAATAATAAGTATCATCTTCGATTTCTTTTAAACCTTTAAATAATTCTGTATTGGTTAGATAGTATTCATATTCATCAACTTGTATCCATCCGGTTTGACGTTTCCCATCTTTATTAAAATAATAATTTTTGTCATTAATATTTTGAAACCCCACTTGCATCACACCATGATTGTCAAAATAGTATTCATCTTCTTGAATTTTATAGAAAGAAGTTACCATTCCCTTATCTTTATCTACATAGTAAGTGTTTCCTTGATATGTAATAAATCCATATTTTTCACCAGCTTCGGAAAAGAAACTTGTTTTTTGATCAATAGTAATAAATCCTATCTGCATCACTCCTTGTTCATCGAAATAGTAATTATTGTTATCTATAGTTTGTAATCCCATCTGCATAATACCATCTTCGTTAAAATAATAAGTATTTTCATCAATAACTTGAAATCCTTGTGCTAGTCCCTGATGATCAATTAAATAATACGTATTTCCTTCATAATTGATAAAACCTGTATGTGGCATTCCCAAGTCATCAAAAAAGTAAATAGAACCATTTAAATCATAAAATCCCGATTTCATTGAAATACTGGTAATATTTCGTTTCTTTGTTTTATCTTCCGTTTTGAGTTGAAATAATGGTTGTATTTCTTTCTTCTCTTCCTTTTTTTCTTCTTTTCGTGCTTCTTTTTGTACTTTAGAAGTATCTTTAATTTTTACTGAAGGTTGTTGTAAATAATAGATACCACTACTACTTAAGCACAATAAAGAGAAAGCTAAAATTAAATTTGTTTTTTTCAAAATAATCCCCCCTGACACTGGCATTATATAAATTATAATTTTTGAAGTAAAGCAAATTAACTGAAGTTATCTAAACTTATCTAGTAGTAAATAAATGGCCATTAATAAAAATTGATAAATTCAGAAAAAATATGATATAATATATTGTCATAGGGAGATGATAATATGTTTGGTATTCGTAAAGAATTTGCATTAGAAGTCTTTGATTTTAATGAAAATAAACATGCTTATGCTAAAGATAGCGAAAAAAACGAATTTGGTTATAAATATAGTGTAAGATACTATCGAGGGGACAAATTAATCTATGAAACACCGTTATTTGATAATGTCGATGATAAAGCAGTTTATTGGCTTGCTTTTCGTATGAATTATAATCAATTAAAATCTCTAAGAAAAAAAATTTCTGGTCTTTTAGTAAAAGAAAAAGAAATTTCGGAAAAAGATGTAACTATAAGTTTTTCGGATGGTTCAACTTTAACTTATCATGGAAACAATGTGAATGATTTATGCCAGAAAGTTTTAACAAAGAAGATGCGTTAATAAAATGACAGACATATATAAAAAAAGCGATTAGATTCTCATCGCTTTTTTGTATATTTATAAAGTCATAATTTTATTAAGAACATTATTTTTTATCGTCATTTAAATTTTTTTAAACATGTGCGTGAATATTAATGTTGTTTATTTAGAATTTATTTTGTTGAAAGCAAAAAGACTGAGTGAAAATAATCATTCAATCTCTTTATGTATTAAATATGATACCAAATTAGATATATTTACAACTTTTTAATTTTAGTTAATTGTGGTAAATAATAATTGACTACTTTCTCTATATTTCCGTATGAAACATCAAAATCATGGAAATCATAACCATTATTGATTCTTACATCTAATGATATTCCGTCGATTCCAATAAAATATAGATTTTCTTTAATTTGTTTAAATTGATTTGCATATTTAGATAAAATGTCTTGTATGATAAGATTAGCTTCTTTCATTTTGTTTTCTTCCAAATTTGTATTTGAAATTTTAAACCTATTATCTTCTTTTCGATAGCATATATATGGTACTTCAAAATCAGAGTTAATATGGTCTAATATCTGATTTTCACAACTATACGCCATTTCAATTGTGTCATAAAATCCACTATTTGAAAGATATATTCTACATCTCCAACATTTTATTACTGAACTTGAAACAACCCAGATTTCATTGTCTTCTTCATATATATTATTAAGATTTTTAATAAAATGGTCTAGTTCTTCTTCTGAATTAATATTAATATGTTCAGAACGATATCCTGTTTGTTTAATTTTTAAAACAAGAACATTTTTACTTTTGTTAAATAAAGAAGATACATATTTGATTAAGTCTTCTTTTTCTGATTTAATAAATCGGTATAATCCATTTTTTTGAATGTCTTTTTCTGTCCTAAAACCCATTGCGACTGTAACTAACGCTTTTTGATATCTTTGGGATATGTTTTGATACATATAAATAAGCTCCTTAAATTTATTATACACGAAAATAAAATTAATTAATAGTAGTTTGTTAAAGCGTCATATGATGTGGGTTAATTAATCAAAATAAAAAAAACATGATTTAGTTTTATTTCTAAATCTTCATCAAAAAAGAGGGAACAAAGACACTAGATTTTATGTCTTTGCACCTCTATTTTTTCTTAATTAAATATAGTTTTTTATTTTCTTCACTAATTGTTGCATATGATAATTTATAACTACCTGATTGATTCATTAATTTGTGGAACATATATACTAATCTTTGATCTCCATAATTTATTTTTGGATGCATTTCTGTGATAAATCCAAAGTATAAACTTTTGAAATTTAAACTATTCTTGATAGCATTATAAATTTCATTACTTTTTTCCTCTAATGAATCTTCCAAAAAGATAACAGTTTGAAATTCATCAATAGATGGAGTTCCATAACTGTGTTTTTGATATAATCTTTTTTCTGATGCAAACAATACATAATTCTTAGTTTTGCCAATTTAAAGGCAATTAATAATAATAGGAGTAGTATTATAAAAACTACATATAAATTCTATTATTTTCTTTAATTTGTTATCAATTTCTAACTTTTCCTTTGTAATATTTATCATTTAAATCTGTCCTTTCTTCTTAAATATTAGGTTCTGTTATACTTGGTGACTGATATACGGTATAAGTTAATCTTTATGCAATTATATAAATTATTTATTTTCGTTTTTTCTTATAATTACTGGCTTATATTTTTATAAATTTTTATCAGTCATTTTGTTTAACACAACCAAATACTAAAAAAGTATCAACTTCTTTAGAAATTGATACTTATATATTTAAGTCCTGAACTATAAAAGTTCGAACAGATTTGTCAATGGTGCGGGTGTCGTAGATATCTACAACTCTTGCAAAAGTACGAAATGATATATAAATATCACTCACTAATAAAAATATAACACATTTTTTAATAAATTTGAATAGTTTTAGACAAAAAAGTAAAAATGTGTGATATAATAATTCTCATGTTTAGGGGGAATTATTATGCCAAACTTAAAAGTAGGATATTTATTTAAGAAGAAATATATAACTTATCAAAAGAAAAAGTATGAAGTTTTTGAATTTGTCGATTATGCTACTGGTATTAGTTTTACAAATACACAACATAATGATATATGCAACATATTAAGTGGAAATAATGCTGGGGTATATGCAAGCATTATTAACGAAAATGCTAACGAGGGAGAATATGTCTTTTTAATTGATAATATTGATGCTGCTATAAAAGCTAATGATAATTCTGTAGATTTTGCTGCAATTCGAAAAAAACGAATTCAATCAACTGCAAAATATTATTTAAGAAATAATGGTGATGGTCTAACAAGATTATTAAATGAAGATTTAATATCGTATATAGAAAAGGATAATAAAAGACAATCTGATTTTGATGAAGATGAATTTGAAAAAACAAGTGATATTTCATCTATGTATTCATCAATAAAGAAGACAATTATTTCTCAAGATGAACAAATAATGCAAATATTAACTGCATTATTTAAAAATCAAAAAGTTGTTAATTCTGATTTAGATATGGACTTAATTGCCAAACTAAAAGAAAATATTTTAATTTATGGTTCTACAGGAACTGGAAAAACTGAAATTTTAAAAAGAATATCTAAACTTTATAATATACCTATAGTTATTGAAGACGCAACTGCACTTTCTGAAACCGGTTATGTTGGAAGAAAAATAACTGATATGCTTGAAGATTTATGTCTTGCCGCAGATAATGATATAGAACTTGCTGAAAAAGGAATTTTGGTTATTGATGAATTTGATAAACTCGCTGAAAAATCTGGAGACAATCAATCACACGTTTCTAGATTAGGAGTTCAAAGATCTTTATTAAAATTACTTGACGGAACGTTATTTTATTTTGAAGATAAAAAATTTGATACATCAAAATTAACAGTTGTAGGATTAGGTGCTTTTACTGGAATTACTGAGGGCGATGACTATAAACAACTCACAATAGATGATTTTATGAAATATGGAATTATGCGAGAATTAATTGGAAGATTTTCAAAAACAATCGCTATGAATCCATTATCGAAAGAAGATATAATAAAAATACTAAAAGAATCTGATTTTAGTCCATTAAACACATATAAGAAACTATTTGATATGTTAGAAGTAAATTTTGATTTTAGTGATGAATTTATCGAATATATTGCTGAACTAGCCATCGCAAAGCAAAGTGGTGCTAGAAGTTTAAAAACTGTATTTGATGATTGTATTAGTAGTGCTTTATTTAGAATTTTTGCTGGCGAATATTCAAGCATTTCATTAGTAAAACCTGATGATGAGAATAATAAACCTTATGTTCTAACTAAAACAAAAGAAAAAAAACATGGTTTATTCGGAAAAAAATAAAAGACAGAGAGTATAGAAAAAGTTGTGTAAATGGTAATTTTTACCTTCCGCACGAGGCATCAAAATGATGTCTCTTTTTCTTCATTATAACA
>CALVJM010000032.1 GCA_944332155.1 uncultured Bacilli bacterium | reverse complement strand
AAGATTTATTTAAAACGATATTATGGATAAGATAACAATTTTGTCACAAAGAAAGGGAAAACTTTCTTTTTTTCTTTAATTACGGTATAATAATAAAGTATGGATAGAAAGGAATCTTGATTATGAAGAAAACAATAAAAGATTTTGATTTGACAAATAAAACAGTAATTATTCGTTGTGATTTCAATGTACCGATGAAGGATGGAGAAATTACAGATGATAATCGTATTAAGGCTAGTTTAGAGACGATTGAATATGCGATTAATCATCAAGCTAAGGTTGTTTTAATGTCACATTTAGGAAGAGTTAAAACGGAAGAAAATAAACAAAAAAATACGTTGGAGCCAGTGGCTTTACGTCTTAGTGAGTATTTAAATCAAGAAGTTATTTTTTGTGAGGAAACCCATGGTGACTTATTAAAAGAGACAGTAGATGGTTTACAACCTGGAGAGGTTTTATTGATGGAAAATACTCGTTTTGAAGATTTAGATGGAAAGAAAGAAAGTGGAAATAATCCAGAGTTGGGTGCTTTTTGGGCAAGTTTAGGGGATGTGTTTATTAATGATGCGTTTGGAACAGCTCATCGTGCGCATGCTTCTAATGTAGGAATTGCTTCACATTTACCAAGTGGGGTAGGATTTTTAATTGAAAAAGAATTAAAAGTTATGGGAGAAGCTTTAGCTAATCCAAAAAGACCATTTGATGTGATTTTAGGTGGATCTAAAGTTAGTGATAAGATTGGTGTAATTGAAAATTTAGTACACAAAGCAGATCATATCTTAATTGGTGGTGGAATGGCCTTTAGTTTTCTAAAAGCTAGTGGCATTGAAGTTGGTGGATCATTAGTTGATGTGGAACATCTTGATTTTTGTAAGAAAATGCTTGATGAGTATAAAGATAAACTTATTTTACCAATTGATGTGGTTGTAGGAAATGAAATAAATGAGGAAACTTCAGTTCGTACTTGTTTTATTAATGAAATTAAAAATGATGAAATGGGATTAGATATTGGGCCTAAAACAGTTAAATTATTTAGTCAATATTTAGAGGATAGTAAAACTATTATTTGGAATGGTCCTGTTGGTGTATTTGAAATATCAAAATTTAGTGAAGGAACAAAAAACTTGTGTGAAGTCATAAGTAAACAAGATTGTATTAGTATTATTGGTGGTGGTGACACAGCTGCTGCTGTTATACAATTTGGTTATAAAGATTCTATGACACATATATCAACTGGTGGTGGCGCATCTTTAGAGTTATTAGAAGGAAAACAATTACCTGGAATTGAATGTATAAATGAAAAATAAATAGGAGGATTTATGGTAAAGAAAACAAAGACAAACAAAAAAAATATAATTAATGCTTTATTATTAATTCTTGTTACTGGTTTAGTTTTATATTTTGCGTTAAAAGATAATTTCTTTACCATTCTTCATGAATTATTAAATTTAAATTTATTTTGGGTGTTAATCGCTGTTTTGGTTTTTATCACATCGATTATTGTGCGCAGTTATAGTATGTATTTTATGGTAAAAAAATATTGTCCTGAATATACTGTAAAGCAAGCTAATCGATTATTATTAACAACTCAGTTCTTTAATGCGGTTACACCATTTGCGACCGGTGGTCAACCTTTTCAAGTGTATACTTTAAAAAAGGATGGAGTTCGTATTGCAGATGGAACAAGTATTGTAGTTCAAAATTTTATTGTCTATCAAATAGCTTTAGTACTTTTAGGCTTATTAGCAGTTGGTTCTAACTATTTCTTTCATATTTTTAAAGCGAATGTTTTATTACAAGGGTTAACCACGATTGGTTTTTTGATGAATACTTTTGTGGCTGTTGCTTTATTAATAATTATGTTTGCAAAAAAATTTAACGATAAAATTATTCGTTTTATTCTAAATATGATTAATCGTTTTAATTTTATTTCTGATGAACGTAAAGAAGGATTAATTCAAAAGTTAGAAGATACTACAAAGCGTTTGGCAAAGGGTGGAAAAAATTTATTAAAAGATAAGAAAATGTTTGTTTCTACGATTGCATTAAATTTTATAGGTTTAGCTTTATTGTATTTAGTTCCTATGTTTGTTTTGTATGCGATGGGAGATTATACCAGTGTGGGACCATTTGTATGTATCGCTTCATCAGCATACGTAATGTTAATTGGAGCATTTGTACCAATTCCTGGTGGAACTGGTGGGCTTGAATATAGTTATGTTGAATTTTTTGGTAATTTTATTAGTGGAAGCAAATTACAAGCGTCGATGTTAGTTTGGCGTTTTGTAACTTATTATTTTGGAATGCTTCTCGGTGCGATTGCTTTACAGTTTAATGCAAAAAGAAAGAAGGCAAATGAATGAGAATTGGTATTTTTACAGATACTTATCCACCATATATTAATGGTGTATCTACTAGTGTGGCGATGCTTGAGCACGCTTTACAAAAAGCTGGACATGAAGTGTTTATTGTGACTGTAAATACAGAAAATATGAGTTATAAGTATGAAGACGAAGACCGTATTATTCGTATTCCTGGTATTCCGATTGGTATTTATGACTATCGTTTAACAGGTGTTTACCCATTACGTGCCATCGATAAAATAAAAAAATGGAATTTAGATATTATTCATTCTCACACTGAATTTGGCGTTGGAACTTTTGCCCGTATTTTGGCAAAACAATTAGATATTCCTTTAGTTCATACTTATCATACGATGTATGAAGATTATGTACATTATATTACAAAAGGATATTTTGATAAAAGTAGTAAGAAAATTGTTGAGTATTTAACTAAATTTTACTGTGATAAAACAGCTACTGAATTGATTGTTCCAACTAAAAAGACATATGATTTATTTAAACAAAAATATAAAGTAGATCGCAATGTTCATATTGTACCTACAGGTATTGAAGTAGAACGTTTTTATAAAGAAAATCATTCTAAAAGTGAAATTGCTGAATTACGTCGTAAGTTAGGGCTCAGAGCCAGTGATTTTGTAATTTTATTTGTTGGACGCTTAGGAACTGAAAAATCAGTTGGGACACTAATAGAAACTCAATATAGTATTGTTAAACACCATCCTGAGGCAAAATTAATCATTATTGGTGATGGACCTGATGGTGATACGTTTAAAGAATTAACTAAAAAGTTGAAATTAGAAAAAAATGTGATTTTTACAGGGCGAGTACCATGGGAAGAGATTCCTAAATATTATCAATTAGCTCATGTTTTTGCAACAGCATCAAGTACAGAAACACAAGGACTTACAGTTATTGAGGCAATGGGCGCAAGTATTCCTGTTGTATGTTTAGATGATGATGCCTTTAGAACGGTTGTGATTGATGATTTAAATGGATATTTATTTAAAGATAAACGAGAATATCGTCGTATTATCTTAGATTTAATAAAAGATCCAAAGCGTTTAGAACGACTACAAAAACAAGCACGTATTACTGCAGATCAACATTCTAGTAAGTATTTTGCAGAACAAGTATTAGATGTTTATAAGCTCGCACTTGGAGATCGTTTAAAAACAGAAGATCAAACATCTAGTTTTATACATCGTGCAAAAAATGTAATAAAGAAGGGGTTTTATGGAAAATAAAAAAATCGTTGTTGCCAATCTCAAAATGAATCAAACTTATGAGGAAATTAAAGATTATATAGAGAAAATTAAGACCATTCATACAAAAAGAGTCGTATTTTGTCCATCAGCTCTTTACATTCCTTATTTTTTAGGTTATGATTATGGAGTCGGTATTCAACAGATATCCGAACAAGTATCAGGCGCATATACAGGACAAATTTCTAGTTCCCAAGCCGCAAGTATGGGCTTAGTGTTAACTTTAGTGGGACACAGTGAGTGTCGCACTTATCTACATGACACCAACACAGTAATTCAAAATAAGATACGACAAGCATTAGATCATAAATTAAACGTGATTTTATGTGTTGGGGAAACGAAAGAACAACGTGATATGTTAAAAACAGATCAAGTACTAACAAGACAACTTTTGAGTGTTTTACAAGGCTTATCACAAGAACAATTAAATCATATTTATATTGCTTATGAACCAGTGTGGGCCATCGGAACAAATAAGATTCCTACTAATCGTGATATTGAAGATACAATAAAATTTATTAAACACATTGTCGAAAGTAAATTATCTTTCACTGATATACCGGTTTTATATGGTGGAAGTATTAATGCAAAAAACATAGGAAAGCTAAATCAAGTAAAAGGCTGTAGTGGCTTTTTGGTTGGTGGCTCTTCCTTAAAATTACAAGAATTATTTAAAATAATAGAAGTTGCTGTAAAAGAGTAACTTCTTTTTCTTTAAGTCACCACGAGATTACAAAAGAATAAGAAAGGGTGCGTATATTATGGATAAAATAAAAATATTAATGATTGATGATAATGTGAGTTTAATTAATATGGTAAAAGAGTATTTTCAAAGTAATGAGGAAATTGATATTGTTTTAGAAGCACACAATGGTTTGGAAGGAATAGAATTGATTAAAACACAACAAGATAATTTTGACTTGATTTTGTTAGATCTTGTAATGCCTGTAAAAGATGGAATCTATGTATTAAAAGAAATGCATAAACAACGGTTAAATAAAAAAGTGATTGTAGAAACAAGTTATAATTCACCAGAAGTATTAAGTGAAGTTTCAAAATTAGGCGCTAATTATTATATTTTAAAACCATTTGATTTAGATGATTTAGAAGAGAGAATTAGAACTATTATGAATAATGAGAAAACAGGAAAGAATCTTTTATTACATAGTCCTAATTTACAATCATCGATTAGTAAGTTACTACACAATTTAGGAATTCCATCGCATATTAAAGGATATCAATATATTCGTGAAGCTGTTTTTATGATTTATGAGAATCCTGATATAATTGGGGGTATTACGAAAGAACTATATCCTACTTTAGCTAAGAAATTTAATACGACGGCTTCGCGTGTCGAAAGAGCTATTCGTCATGCGGTCGAAGTTAGTTGGAATCGTGGAAGTATGCAGTTAATGGAAGAAATATTTGGTTATAGTGTAGATATTGATAAAGCCAAACCAACCAATTCGGAATTTATTGTAACAATCGCAGATAAATTACGCTTGGAAATATAAAGCTTTCCCTTTCCTTCGACAAAACTAGATCTTTTTAGCTATGGAAAAAGAATTCTGGGGAGAGTATAATAAAATTACGTGATGCAGTAAAAGAATAGAAGGAGAGGTAATATGAATAAGATTAAAGTTCTTATGGTAGATGATAATATTAATTTAATTAATATGGTCAAGGAGTATTTTAGTGGTCACGAAAGTATTGAAATTAGTTATGAAGCACATGATGGTAAAGAAGGTATTGATTTAATTGAGCAAGAGAAAGATCATTTTGATGTTCTTTTGTTAGATTTAATTATGCCCAATAAAGATGGGATGTATGTTCTAAAAGAAATGAAGAAACGTAATATTATGAAAAAAACAATTGTTGAAACTAGCTATAATTCACCAGAAGTCATTCGTGAAGTTTCCGAAGCAGGCGCAACTTATTTTGTATTAAAGCCTTTTGAATTAGATGACTTAGAAGATCGTATTAAAACAATTACTAATACTTATGAGAAACGTAAAAGTATTGACTTATATCATTCTAATTTACAAATATCGATTACAAAAGTATTACATGAACTAGGAATCCCCTCACACATTAAAGGATATCAGTATATTCGTGAAGCCATTAGTATTTTATATGAACGTCCAGAAACAATAGGTGGAATTACGAAAGAGTTATATCCTGAATTAGCGACTAAATTTGGAACTACGGTTTCGCGTGTTGAAAGAGCCATTCGTCATGCGATAGAGGTTAGTTGGAATCGTGGAAATTGGAATTTAATGGAAGAAATTTTTGGATGTAGTGTCGATATTGATAAAGCAAAGCCAACAAATTCAGAGTTTATAGTTACAATTGCGGATAAATTACGTTTAGAAACACATCAAAAATTGTATGTTTAATGAGAGAAGAGAATAGATTCTCTTTTTTTGTTCATAATAAAGATAATCATTGATTGTGAATTTTTGTTCTTGAAAATGTATTTATCCTCTAGTATAATGTTAATAATAGGAGGAAAGATATGAAAAAGTTTGTTATTTTATCTTTGATTCTATCTTTAAGCTTCATAACCGGTTGTGGGTGTGATAAAAAAGATACTACTAAAGACAATGAACCAAAAAATCCTACAGAAGAAAAGAAAGAAACAGGACAAGAAGTTATCAATGAACGTGGTCAATTACCAGATAAAGAGGTAAATGGTATGAAATTTACAAATGCTTCTATTAGTTATGTAGATGATATGGCAACTTTTTTAGCGACAGTGGAAAATACGACTGATAAAACAATTTCGTTAAATATTTTTAATCTTGTATTTAAAGATAAAGATGGAAAACAAATCGCAACAATTCCTGCGTATGTGGCAGATAAATTGGAAGCTGGTGAAAGTAAGTCCGTAGTCGCACAAGTTAATATGGATTTAACTAAAGTATATGAAGTAGAGTATGAATTTTAACATTTATATTCTTTTTTTCCAACTTTACAAGAACTATGATATCGTGTAAAATGTTAATAGATATTTTAAGAGGTAAAAAATATGAAGAAAAAAATGGATAAAAGTGTGATACAAAGTATATATCGATGTTTAATTATTTTTAACATTCTTTTTATTGTGTTTTTATGTGGTTATTATGGTTATCGTGCGGTATATTATTATGATTTAGAGCATCATTCTGAACCACAAGTAAAAACTTTGTCTGAAACGATGTCTTCTGAAGAACATATTGTTTATGCTGGAGATGGACTATATCCAGATGGAGATGGATACCGTTTTATTGGACAAAACGTACAAAACTATGTGTATTATTCAGGAATGTTATGGCGTGTAATTAATATAAATGAAGATTCTTCAATTACGATGATTACAGAAGAAAATGTTACATCTCTTGTTTGGGGATATGATACTAATAAATTTGAAGGATCTTATATTGATGAGTGGTTAAATCCTAAAGAGGGTGTAGAACATTCTGGATATTTTTATAATCATTTGAGTAATCCTGATAATTTCTTAGTTACACAAACAACATGTGTTGATGTTGTGGCAAAAGCAAAAGAAGGCTGTAATCAAACTTATACACATGGAAAAGTTGGATTATTATCTATGAGTGACTATTTAAAAGCTGGTGGAACAAATAGTTATTTAAATAACCATACTTATTTTTGGACTAGTAATGGTAGTGAAGATGGAAAAGTATGGTATGTGTTTGATAAGGGAGGATTTAATAATTTATCTTCATCAGGAGATAATTATTATAGCTATGGTGTTCGTCCTGTCATTACTATTAATGGTAAAACGGCTTTAAAAGCTGGTACTGGTACTGTAGATGATCCTTATATGATTGAAACATTAAACTATAAAGATTTAAAAACAACAACTTCTGGACAATATGTTAATTATGCGAATGCATTATGGCGTATTGTTGATGTTGAAGCTGACAAAGTAAAAGTCGTTTTAGAAGATACTTTAAAGAATGAAGAAGGTAATATCAAGAAAGCCTTTAGTTCTGACAGTAACGTATTTGATACTACTAATTGGGATAATATTGCTTATTACCTAAATAATGAATATGTGTCTACTTTAGATACAGCTACTTATCAAGTAGAAGGTACATGGTATACAGGTGCGTATAATTCCAATACTAAGTTTGACTATAAACAAACATACGGATCATCAGTAAATAGTTACGTTGGTTTATTACACATGGGAGAATTATTCTTACATGATATTACAAGTTATAGTACTTTAACACCATCTAATGATTATGAACAAACAGTAATTACGATTAACGAAGAAGGAATGATTTACTCAGATTTGAATACAAGTGAATTAAATATTCGCCCAGCTGTATATTTAAAAAGTAATCTTTCTATTACTAGTGGAAATGGTATGAAAAATACTCCATTTATTATAGGAGGTCCAACAGAATGAAAAAAACAAAAAAGTATACAAAATTAGCTATCTTCTTAATAATTATGGATGTGTTTGCGATTACTGGTTTTGTATTAAGCTATGGTCCATGGGATTATCTTAGAAACTTACTCGTAACGACAGCTATGACGACAAAAGATCATAAATATTTAGCTCATATTTTATATACCGATGAGATGATCAAGGAAATTATGAATAATAATTATGTAAAAGATAATGGTCAAAGTACCAATGCGAGTGAGATTACTATTGGACAAATAGAAGAAAAGAGTACTTATGACTCTATCTATGAAGAACAAATTTTAAAACGTGACCCCGAACATGAAGATTATAAAATTATTCCCCTTAGTGGTAATGGATATAAAGGTTATATGGGAGTTATTTATGATCCATCACGTATTTCTTTGTTATTGGCTCCTAAATTTGGTCAAACTGGTGAATTTTTACAAACGATGGCTAAAGATGCAGGTGCTACTCTAGCAATCAATGCGAGTGGTTTTGTAGATATTAATGAACGTGGTAATGGTGGACAACCAACAGGAACAATTATTAAAGATAGTAAAATCGTATGGCAAGGAAATGAAACTGGTTATAGTGGTGGAATTGCTGGATTTAATAAAGATAATGTATTAGTATTGACTCATGGTACTGCTGAACAAGCAATTGCTGATGGTATGCGTGATGCAGTAGAATTTGGTCCATTCTTAATTGTAAATGGTGAACCTGCCATTATTAAAGGTAATGGTGGATGGGGAACGGCTCCAAGAACAGTTCTTGCACAACGTAAAGATGGAATTGTTTTATTCGTTATTATTGATGGAAGACAACCAGGATATAGTATTGGAATTAATATGCCTGACTTAGTAGATTTATTACTGAAGTATAAAGCATATAATGCTGTAAATTTAGATGGTGGAGCTTCTAGTTCTTTAGTTGAAAATGGAAAAATTGTTAATAAACCATGTGCGATTAGCGTTACTGGAGAGAGAATGATTCCAAATGGTTGGATCTTTAAATAAAAGGTTCTGTTATACTTGGTGACTGATATACGGTATAAGTTAATCTTTATGCAATTATATAAATTATTTATTTTCGTTTTTTCTTATAATTACTGGCTTATATTTTTATAAATTTTTATCAGTTATTTAGTTTAACACAACCAAATAAAAAAGAAGAAAAGATTATTTTTTCAAATATTTCTTTTCTTCTTTTTCTGTATCTTGATTTAATACATTTGTATATTGAATGTTTTCAACAATTGTTCTAAGATCTTTAAGATTTTTAATATCTAAAGATAGACGTCCAATTTCATTCATTATATCATTTTTAGTTAAAGAATCTTTATGTATACTAGCTTGTGTTTTAGATGAAGTATTGGAAAAGATATTTTCTTTACTATAATTATTATCTTTTAATAAGTTATTGCTTATAACGTCCTCTAATAATTCAATACGTTTAATTTCTTTACGAATTTTAGCTAGTTTATAGTTTTGATAGAAAATAAATGGAGTATAAATACAAAAGACTGTAATACCGACATTGATTATTTTCGACATATTAGCACCATGACCAATAGTGAACAAAATGGCCATTATTGTTATGATTAATACACCAGCAGTTATCAAAAAAATAAGATTATGACTATATTCTCTGTCACCTTTTAATTGTTCTTTGTATGTGGAGGAATATTCTATTTGTTTTTTTATTATTTCTAAGATATGGCGTTCCTGTTCTTTAGAATATGGATAATAAAATGTTTGTCCGGATTTCAAATGGACAATTATCTCTTGTGTATCATCGATGATTTCGTAATAGGCAATATGATTTTTTGGATTTTTTAAATCTAATTTGTTATTCATCGTATATCACTCCTTTATAATTGCTATTATAAACATTCACTCTTTATTTGTCAATTAATGTTTGGATTTTACCTCATGGGTATGAACTTTGTAAAAGTTATAGCTATGTGTTAGTATATAAAATATGAAGAGATGATTTATGAATAATTTATATGATAAAGTATTTGTTATAGATTACAGTAAATACAAAATGAATAAAAATCATTATTATTTAACCAAAAGGAATCAAATTATAATGTCATGCCATAGTTTTAATCTTTTAATAAGTGTTGATAGAAGTAATTACTTTGAACTTATGACTAATTTTTTAAAGAAGTTCTTTCAAAAGTCTAGACTGCAAAAATAAAGTTGCTAATATTTTTACTATTAGAAGGAAAAGTATAAATAATTTAGAAATTAACCTATATTATTAAAATTAATTAAAAGATTATATTAAAAAGAATGTAAGGAAAAATGTTATAAATTTTTGTTATTACAATAAGGTTATCGTAAAATTCTATAAAATGTACAAGTATATCCGTTTTTTTAATTACGAAGAATTAATATACAATTTTACTCTTTTTCGCTGTAAGATTATTTTTTAAGCGATTGCCTTATATTCCTTGTAAAAAACATTGATATGTGTTAGTATATGTAGTTAAGGAGAGGATATAAGATGGAATTATATGATGAAGATTTTATAAAAAAATATATAGCGAGAAAAAAGAAGGAAAGTTATAACTATTTATGTAAAAGCGTGGATCCTGATATCTGTTTGGATTTCTCCGTTCGTTTCAACGACGAAAAATTAGAAATTAATGACAAAAAGATTTGTATTGTTAAATATGACGACTTTTGCGGTCATGATTTTCCGCTTACTAATCACCACTTTAATGATATTTTTAAATCATTAAAAAAAAATCCAAAAAAAGATTTACTAGCTTTCTTACTTCTAAATTATCAGTATTTAAAAAACACTGAAAAGTATTTAAAAAGCAACGATATTGCTTTTAGGTTTAAAGTAATATTAGAAGAATATATTGTAAATAACATAAAAAATGAATTTTCAACTAAGGTACTTATTTATTTGATGTGTTCAAATTTTGGTTGTTCAAACAAATATGTTGATGAGTTAATAATAATTTATCTTAATGAACTAAATTCAAGTTATCTAAATCGAAATAATAAATATTTTAATGAAATTTATCTATTATTAACTTTTTATGGTGCTGAAAAGAAAATAGAACAACAAATGAGTGAGTTAGAAGATTTTGAGATATATAATGATACTTTGAATGATATGGATATATTGGTTGCCGGAATGATAAAGAGTTATTGTTCTTTAAAAAAAGAAATCGCATTATTAAAAGATAATAAAAACAACAATGAAAAGAGAGTGTTAGGAGAGCAGCCGTCAAGTAAAGAAAACATAATACATGACAATAATCAAAAAATAGTACAAACACCTATTTTAGATGATAGTAAGGAACAGGTTAATCAAAGAATAAAAGAAATATTAAAATCTTTAAATTATATCAATAAAGAAGAATTAAAAAAACAGTTAACAGAATTAAAACAATGTATTGAAACATTAAATGAACAAAAATTATTTAATATTCAAATAAATGAGTTAGTTTCATATGATAATTATGAAGATGACGAGGCCCAGAAACAATTATTAAATTTTATAGATACTAATTTGAAACATAATAAGTTTTAGGAAAACGTATATTTGTATTACGTGGTAAAAAACTTGTAAAAGGCAAAGTAATGTGATAGTATATAGTGGAAGGAGATAATTTATAATGGAATTATATGATGAAAAATATGTAAAAAACTATATTATGAATAAAAAAAATGAAAGTTATTATTATTTAGAAAAAAAGAAAGAAGATTATGTATCTTATTACATTCAATATAACCCTACTATTTATATAAACAGCTATCGTATAGGCGAATATGATTGGACATATACTGTACGTAAAGCAATTTGGAACGATTTTAATATTCATCGTTTAAAAATTTGTTTTCAAAAATTTAATAATGTTCAAAAGGAAGACAATTCGAAATGGCGAAAGGTACATTTGTTTAGCTTCTTATTATTAGAAGAACAAATCAAAGAACATTCCGAAATTTGTAATTATTATCTAGAAGAGTTAGCAACCTATATTAAAAAAAATTCACGAAAAAATGCAGTTCATCATATACTATCTTATTTAATAAGCAAAAATTTTGAACAATCAGATGTGTGTACGGATGAATTGGTAATGACCTATCTTAAAGCAGTCGAAAACCACAGATATTCTTGTATACAATTTAATAAAATTTATCCTTTACTATCTCTTTATATACATGAAAAGAAATTGGAAAATCATTTGACATTGTTAGAGAAATTAGAACATCAAAAAAATCTTTTAAGGGAAGATGTTAAAGAGTTTACCAACAAAATAAAATCATATAAAACGATAAAAGAAGAAGTTGCAGTATCACAAAGTGATAAAGGAGAGGATGGAAAAATAAATATGGGAAAAGTTCCAAGAAATAAGTATAATGGAAAAAAAAGTGTTAAAACAAAGGAAGAAGATAAACCGATGAATCAAGATATAAAAACAGATGTCACAGTATCACAAGGCGATAAAGGAGAAGATGGAAAAATAAATATGAAAAAAGTTCCAAGAAATAAGTATAATGGAAAAAAAGGTGTTAAAACAATGGAAGAAGATGAACTTAACAATGGAACAAAAGAAATGCCTATTTTAGATGATAGTAAGGAACAGGTTAATCAAAGAATAAAAGAAATATTAGAAGCTTTAGATTACAGTGATAAACAAGGGTTAAAAATTAAATTAGAAGAGTTAAAAAAATGGACTATAGAATTAAGAGAGCTTCAATTATTTTATAATCAATTAAATGAATTAATTTCACTTGGTAATTATGAAGATGACGAGAACCAGAAAAAATTATTAAAGTTTATAGATACTTATTTAAAAAAATAATTAATTTTAGGAAAACGTATATTTGTTTGAATGTTAAACATTAGTTAAAATGTATACGATTTATAATATTGACAACAAACAAAGGTGAACTTTGTTTGTAACGATAGTATAATCGATGAAAGTTAAAAAGCAAGGGTTTCATGAGACTTTCGAAAAAGTTGTGTAAATGGTAATTTTTACCTTCCGCACGAGGCATCAAAATGATGTCTCTTTTTCTTC
>CALVJM010000031.1 GCA_944332155.1 uncultured Bacilli bacterium | reverse complement strand
ATACAAAACATTGTTAATGCCTAATACAAAGTACTTACAAATTCACAAAAGTTGCACTTGACATTTTAATTAAAAAGAAAAAGAGAGTTTATCTCCCTTTCATATGTAATATCTCTAATAATTTTTGTGGCCAACGATAAGATCTAGATGCATAAATACTTTCTAATGTAGCTTCTAATTCGCGAGAATGTTTTTGCAATGCTTCAATTTCTCTATCAGCTCTTTTTTTAGCTTCGTGTTCACGAACAATTACTTTTACTAATCCATCTTTTTGATATTGTTTAGTCTTCTCTAACCAATCAATATATTCTTCTTTTGTAACATAAGAACAAGTATCATCTTTGACAAACGCTTCACAATCCGCAATTAATTGTTCACGATATTTTTTATATTTCGTAGGATTTTTCTTTGGTTTGTTGAAATCTACTTTTACGCTCTCAGTTAATAATTCCTCTTCTGTGATAGAATGAACAAAATCATAGAACGTATCTAAACGACCAGGATATAATGGATCATCATGCTTAATTAACAAAACAGGAGTTTCAAGCGCTAAGCATGGTAAAGCAGCGTGTAAACGACTAGTCACGACCATTTTGGCATTGTGATATTTATTTAATAATTTTTCGGCTTGTTTCATTCTTTCTTCAAAAGGTTGATTTTGTTCTTCTTTAGTCATAATATGAGTTAAAGTGATTACTTTAGCTGAGGTATGTTCTTCAATATAATGAACAATATCTTTACTAACATCAACCGCATAAATAATATTTTCTACTTTCTTTTTCTTGTTTAATGATATTGTCGTTGTTAAACAACTAGAAAAATAATGTTCAATGCCTAATTCTTTCATAAATTTTTCGGTATGAGTATCACGACATCCAATTGGTTCATGATCTTTAAGAAATTTCTTTCCATATCCATCGAATACTTCAGGATATTTTGCACTCCAACCATCTATCATAAGATTATCTGTAAAATGCATAGATAATGTTTTAGGTTCAATAAATGGTGTTGGTGGCCAACTTTCCGCTTTATGGAAATACCATCCATTCATAATTACTTTTACTTTTTCATAATTATCTGTAACAAAAGAATCCATATTTTCACGTTCAATAATATAATCGATTTGTGGAAGAAAACGCTTAGCTGCATAAAGTTGAATATCATCACCTATATTAGATGAACCTTGATAAAAAACAACACCATACTTACTTTTCATTTTGCATCACCTTTTTTGTTTTCTTTTTTCTACTTTTCTTTTTTTCTGTTTTCTTCTCTGTATTCTGTGTAAAACAACAAACTACAAAGAACATAAAAATCGTAATAATTGGTAAATACCAAACATATCGATAAACTTGATAAGCAAATAGTAATACCCAAGTAGCCGTATTTGCCAGAATAGGTATATAAACTGCAAATAAACTCTTATTATGTTTCCATGTATATAATAATAACAACATTAAAATAATAATATATAATCCACAACGAGAGGCGATATTATCTATTATGTAAATTGAACCCATTTTTTCAGCTGTCTTTTGAATCATTTGAGCTATACCTTCATCTTTGACATATGATTCTTGATTGCGATTAATTTCTTGGTTTATTTTTTTCAACTCTTTTTCTTCTTCTTTTGTTAAATTAGCAGGCAACCATATTCCATAACCGTAACGATGGTTAAAACTATCTAGAGGTGTCATGTTCCAAATCAAATCCATACCATCTAAACGTTCTAAAATCACTTGATCAGGTGCGGAGAAGAACAATAATAAATATGCCTTAATCGCATCGGCATTAGAAATAGTTGCTTTATCTTTTAATTTTTCTTGATATTCATGAATTTCTTCATTAAAACCAAAAGTATCAACATTGTATGGATTATAATTTTCCGTTAATAACTCCATTGAACCATAAGCTTCTACTACTTTTTTAGTAAACGCTGGAATCTTACGATGTTCTAATGCAGCACGTGCTGTACTACGTGTCACTAAATTAGTGATTGGCGAATAGGATGTTGTAGAAATTTGTCCCTCTGAAGTAGTACCACACCATTTTAAGAATGGACCATTCACAAATATAATACTAACGACCATCGTAATAATTAGAATTAAATAACGCTTTTGTTTTCTTCTAAATGTTAAATATAGAAGATAAATAATTGCGAATAATAATGGCCCTACCCCATTATAACGTAGTAAAGATACTAAAATCATACATACAATAAAATAAACATAGTGTCTTTTTTTACTAGTGAAAAGTTCTTCATCAAGTGCGAATAACATAAAGAAATAAGTCATCCACAATAATGCGAACGTATAAAAAATATCTTTCCATAAAGAAATAATTAATAATTGATTTGTTGGCAATAACACAAATACAATAGTAAAAGTATATATCACTTTTAAAGATAATCCTTTTTTATAAAGATAATCTAAGAAAGTACTTAATACATAACTACAGAAAGCAATTTGTAAACTTAAAAATAGAGCTGGATTTTGAACAATCTGATATGTAAATTTCATCAACACAGTCATTAAAGCTGGGTGATATTGCGTAATCTCACGCACTCCAGATGCTTGTAACCATTGATCAATAGAATCAGAAGTTAATGTTCCTGGGAAAAAGATTAACAAAACTATTTCCCATATAATAAAGAATATAGCAAATAAAATCCAACGATGTTTCTTTTGATAAGATTGATTTTTATTAATCATTGGTTTCTTTTCTAAACAGTAAATAAAGGATAAAAGATAAGGTAAAATCCATATATTAGTAAGAAGATATAATAATATTGTTTTTATTCCAAACTCTCTATCCCATATAAACAATGGTTTTCCTACTAAAAGAAAGGACGAAACCAAAGTAATCAGGATTATCCATATTACTGTAGGCCATCGAAAATATTTTTCCTTTAAAAATTGATACATGTCAACTACATAGTATCCAATAAGACCACTAGTGAATAAAAATATTACTTGTGAAATAGTATCCATAGATACGACTTTATATTTAGAAATAAATAAACCATAACACAATAATACTAGTACCATGGTTGGCCCTATTCTTTTTAAATCTTCTCTTTTCACTTCGTTCCCCCTACTCTATTGGTTTAATCTTGCGATACATTTTCTTTACTTTTTGATACCAAGATTTTGGTAATAGATGTCCTAAGGTCCAACGAATACTATTAAGTATACCTCTTTTGATACGAAAACTTAATGGTTCTTCGTGTTTTGGAATATGAGTGAAATAATATTTCATTACTTCATATTTAAAAGAACGCATTCCAACACGTACATCCCACCAAGTAGCATCATAATGGTGTAACATAATATTTTCATTATTAAATACATCTACCAATAAAACATCTGGAGAATATAGTTTAATGCCATTTCCAATGACTCTAGTACAATATCGATTTTTCTTTAAATTAAATTCTTTTTTCATTGCATTCGTTAAACGAACAACAATCGTTGTATCTATATCATAACTACCATCTTCACGAATAAAATGTGCATTTTCATAACTATCTAACCATTTTTTTATAAATGGATGTTTAGGTACACAACCAAATACACAAGCATTTACACTATTTTTTTCAATTGGGAAAAAGACTTCGTCTAATAATAGTTTGTCAATTGGTTTGGTAAATTCAATATCAGTATCTACGTAAATACCGCCTTCTTCATATAACTTTTCAATACGAAAGTAATCAGCAACAAAAGCCCATTTCTTAGCTTCATAAGCTTCTTTTACATAAGCATTTTTATTAATGTCACAATTGGTTTCATTCCATTCAATTATTTCATAATCAGGCGCATATTTTTTCCATGATTCCATACATTTTAATGTTAGCTCATTTAATGGATTTCCACCAAACCAAAAATAATGAATTTTTTTAGGAATTAGTTTTTTTATGAATAAGTTTTCGTATTTACCCTTCGCAATACCCTCTTGAATATATGAGTTTTCTTTTAGATGAGGATACTTTTTCAAGAAAGCTAAATATTCATTCGCATATTCAGCACGAAAATGCATAAATTCATGAATAGTGTGATAAATCGCAAATTCAACTTCTGGTAAAAATTCTTTATTACACATATCTAAACTACGTTCACATGCTTTTATAACACCTAATATCTTAGGGTTTCGTGATTCATGAGAAATAGATCCTTCTCTTTGACGATAATAATATAAATCAGCATGGATATGAGCAATTTTATCGGCATACGATAGTAGAATTGGTGTGGTTGCAATATCTTCATACCATATATTAGGATCGGGATACATCACTTGTTCAAATAAACGATAATCATAAAGTCTAGCCCATGCGAATGACGGATTAGTTGAATTTAAAATAAACGTTTTCTTTTCTTGATCTTGTCCATCAAAATTACTACGATGATATCCTTCGGTCGCTCCATCATAGATTACAATCGCATCAAAAGATACAATATCATATCCTTCCTTGGCTTTGTTATATGGTAATTCGACAAAATTAGAAGTAACCCAATCATCACTATCTACAAACATCAAATATTTACCAGACGCTTTTTTAATTCCGTAATTTCTTGCGTCACATAATCCACCATTCTTTTTGTGATACGCTTTTACTTTATTCTTGTACTTTTTAGCAAAAGCATCACACATCTTTGGTGTTTGATCAGTAGAACCATCATCAATTAGTAATACTTCATAGTTATCTATAGTTTGATTTACTAATGATTCTACACATTGTTCTAAATACTTCTCTACATTATAACAAGGTACAATGATTGAAACTAAATCTTTTCTTTCCATACATCCTCCTATTTTAATGGTTTAATCTTGCGATAACATTTACGTAATCCTTTATACATTTTGGTTGGTAATAAACGTTTTAACCCACCTGTTAACGCTAAATATGTTTTTCTTTTAATACTCACCTTATGATTCTTTTGGCTTTCAATATATAGTGTCTCAAAATAATATTTTAATACTTCATATTTAAAAGAACCTTCTGATTGAACATCCCACCAAGTAGCTTTGTAATGATGTTCAGCTATATTTTTACCATTCGCAACATCAATGGTAAATAAATCAGGAGAATAAAGAATCAAATCAGGAAATTTTACTGTTTGACAATTATAAGAAATAGAATAATATTTTTCTAAAACTGATGTTATTCTTTCTACAATAATTTTAAAATTATAAGAACCATCCTCTAATAAGAAATGATCTTCTTCATAACCATCTAATATTTCCTTGATATACTTATTTTGAGGACAAGCAGCAATAAATCCTGCACAAATACTATTTGTTTGCATCGGAAATGATAATTCATGAACTCTTAAAATATCTATATTTTTTTTCAATTCCATATCTGTATCTAAATAAATACCACCTTGTTCATATAATACTTTTAAACGAAAATAATCAGCAACAAAAGCCCATTTCTTAGCTTCATAAGCTTCTTTAACATAGTTATTTATATTAACATCACAATTAGTTTCATTCCATTCAATAATTTCATAATCAGGCGCATACTTTTTCCAAGTTTCAATATAAGCTAAAACTTCAGCTGGTTTTTCACCACCAAACCAAACATAATGAATCTTTTTTGGTACTATTTTTTTCTCAAATAAGTCATCAAATTCATGCGTTGCAATCTTTTCTTGAATATATCTATTTTCTTTAAACGATGGATATTTTTTAATAAATTCCACATACTCCTCTACATATTCTGGGCGGAATTTTATAAATTCATGCATCGTTTGATAAATGGCAAACTCCACTTCTGGTAAAAACTTTTTATTACACATATCTAAACTACGTTCACATGCTTTTATAATACCTAATATCTTAGGATTTCGTGATTCATGAGAAATAGATCCCTGACGTTGACGATAATAATATAAGTCAGATCGAATATGTGTTATTTTATTAGCATACGATAGTAAAACTGGTGTGGTCGCAATATCTTCATACCATATATTGGGATCGGGATACATCGCATATTTAAACAAACGATAATCATAAAGTCTAGCCCATGCGAATGATGGATTCGTTGAATTTAAAATAAACGTTTTCTTTTCTTGATCTTGTCCATTAAAATTACTACGATGATATCCTTCGGTTGCTCCATCATAGATTTCAATTGCATCAAAAGATACAATATCATATCCTTCTTTAGCTTTGTTATATGGTAATTCGACAAAATTAGAAGTAACCCAATCATCACTATCTACAAACATCAAATATTTACCAGACGCTTTTTTAATTCCATAATTTCTAGCATCACATAATCCACCATTCTTTTTGTGATACGCTTTTACTTTTTTCTTGTATTTTTTAGCAAAAGCATCACACATCTTTGGTGTTTGATCAGTAGAACCATCATCAATTAGTAATACTTCATAATTATCTACTGTTTGATTTACTAATGATTCTACACATTGTTCTAAGTACTTCTCTACATTATAACAAGGTACAATGATTGAAACACCATCAAATCTTTTCATGGTTTAATCCCTACTTTCTATAATTCTTCCACAAAATTTCTTTGTAATTTTCTAAATAACCATAAACCAAACATCATCACGACAATCGAAATCACAGTAATAATGCCTAAGTTCAGAAAATTAGGTAATTTTTGATAGAATAAGATATCACGATACGCCTCTATAATAGAAGTCATTGGATTTAAATATAATAATGTTTGAAATTTAGCTGGTAACATATCAATTGTATAAACAATTGGTGTTCCATAAAATAAAGCCATTACAATTACATTAACAATGTGTTCTACATCACGCGCATATACCGTAATTGCCGATAAAATGAAAGCAATACCAAACATAAGTAATGTTTGAATAATTAATACTAAAGGAAATAACAGAATTGTCCAACTAATTCCTACTCCAGAGAAAATTAGAAAGACAATAATAATGATAAATGTAATTAAGAAATTCACTACATTACTAAGAACTACCGAAATTGGTAAAATTTCTCTTGGAAAATAAACTTTCTTTAAAATACTTCCCGATGCGATAACCGCAAAAGAACTATTCGCAACCGTTTGGGTAAAAAAGTTCCATGGCATTAAAGCAGTCATCAAGAACATGGTATAATTGGGAATTTGAACACGCATAATGTATGGAAAAACAAGTGAATATACCATTAACATTAATAACGGATTCAAAAATGACCAAATAATTCCTAACCATGCACCTTTATATTTTCCACGAATTTCTTTTTGAACATTCGTTTTTAACAATTCTCGATATTGATATAAATCTTTAAATAATTTCATGTTCTCACCTACAAACCTCTAAATATTTATCTGTTACTTCTTTTGTTTTTCCTATCATTCTAATTTTTCCATTTTGTAACCAAACAGCTTCATCACAGAACTCATTTACTGTTGGCATTGAATGAGATACAAACACTAATGTTTTTCCTTGTTTTTTTAACTCTTTCATTTTGGCATGACATTTATCTTGGAAATGTTGGTCACCTACAGCTAAAATTTCATCGATTAATAAAATATCCGCATCGACATTAATTGCGACAGAAAAAGCTAAACGCATGTACATTCCTGACGAATAAGTACGAATAGGATTATCAATAAAGTTTTCCAATTCAGCAAATTCGATAATATCATCAATACGTTTATCAATTTCTTTTCTTGTCATTCCAAAGATAGATGCATTAAAATAAATATTTTCACGTCCTGAAAAATCAGGATGAAAACCTGCCCCTAATTCCAAAAGAGAAGCTAATTTACCATTAACGATAATTTCTCCTTTATTTGGGTAAATAATTTTTGTCATAAGTTTTAACAAGGTAGATTTACCACTACCATTTGTTCCAATTAAAGCAACCATTTTCCCTTTTTCGATTTTTAAGTTAATACCTTGTAAAATGTGTAAAACTTCATTATCGTTTCGATTCCAAAACAATAATTTTTCTTTTAAGGTGTTTGCTTTATCATAATATTGTTTAAAGTCTTTATAAACATCTTTAACAATAATAGCGTATTCTTTTTCTTTTGTTTTCATATTTCACCTTCCGCTCGTTATTATATCAAAAATAGTAGGAATATGCAACGAAAGGAACATTCGTTTACTATTCCATTCCCTCTGTTTTACGATTCTTAAATTTCTGTAAAGTCTTTAATTTACCTGGCCAATATAATAGAAAGACTAGCCATTTATTTTTTAATACTTTGACATTTTGTATTGCCTTTCGAAAGCCAACATGGGTTAAAGTACAAAACAAAATATAATGTTTTACCATATACATTCTTTTGCTTTTTAAAATATTTTGTCTAGGATAATTTAATAATTCTTTAAAATATTCAAAGTATCCATATGGATATTTTTGATAGACATCTAAAATATTTTTTGTATAACCATCATTAAAATATTCACAATTCATAATCATTCTATTTTTTATCAATAATCCATTATAAGCTTGATCCATCTTATAATACATTCGCGCTTCTGTAATAAAACGCTCATTTTTTTCTAATTCATATTGATATTGTTGACGTATTGAAGTTCTAAAAGTTAAAGCCATATCATAAGAATATCCAAATTTATAGTGTAAATCATATAATTTGATAATCTGATTTTCTAAATTTTGATCCATTTCAATATGTCCATTTAATTGTTTATAATACAATATGCCATAAGCATCTAAAGGAAGTGTTTCATAATCATTCGCAATCTGTTCTAACACATGATTCATAAAAACATCATCGCTATCCATTTCAATCCAAATATCACCAGTCACATATTTCGCTAAATTGTTAATAGCTGCCATTTTCCCGGCATTTTCTTGATAATAATAATGAATATCAATCTTTTTTTCGGCAGTCCATTTAGATACTAATTCATTGGTTCCATCCGTTGAACCATCATCCATAATCAACCATTCAAAATTGGCATATGTCTCACTATTTTGAACTAAACTTTGATATAATTTAGGTAATAACTTTTCACGATTATACGTGGCTGTTAAGATGGAGATCTTCAGCATCATCTTTCCCCCTTAATCTTCGATATTGACGATTTGCTTTGGAATATCTGTGATAAACTACATCATCATTTTTGATATAGTCAATCACTTTGATTTGATGATTTTTAAACCATTTAATAACTTTGTCACCATCCGTATCCATTCCTTTTGCTCCTTTAAAGTCAGTTACACTCATACCACCATAATGAAACAATAAATTAGAATGATCTTTTACACCAGCAACCGTAAAACCTTCGTTTAATACTTGAGCTTGTAACTTGGTAATTGACCACCACCATGCATAATTTTCATCTAATAAATACTTGCCATATAAATCTTTATCAATTAAGAAACAATACCCATCTACTCTTGTATAAGGGTTTCCTTTTACGACACCTAAACTAAAAATACCTTTTTTATAACGCTTAACCATCTCTGCCAACCAATATGGATTACGAATATCAATATCAGAATTTAATAACAGAACTTGCTTAGCGCGAGGATCACATAATTGAAAGGCAATATTATTTCCCTTTGCGAATAAAGTATTTTCTTGTGAAAAATATAATTTATCTATTTTCTTTAGTTGAAACAACTTTAATAATAATTGTTGTACTTTTTTATCACTTGCATTATCAACCACGATCAATTCATAATCTACTCCTGTTGTCATTTGTAATGTTTCAATTGTATTCTTGGTATATTCGTATCCATTATGAACAAGCATTAAAATACTAATTAAATTTTTCTTTCTCATTTTATTCACCTAACAGTTCTCTTATTTCATCTAAAATTTCTACATTAGAAAATTTATTTTTACGTCCTCGTTTTTTAGACATAATTAAAAATTCTTTAATACCTTCATAAATTCCTGCTTTATCATTAGTTACAATTAAACTTTGATCATAATTAATAAGGACTTCTCTAGCAGCCGTATCTGTAATTAAAATAGGTTTTTGTAAAACTTTGGCTTCTAATAAAACCATTGGATACCCTTCATAATAAGAAGCTAGTAAAAAATAATCTGCTTTTTTGATATATGGATATGGATTGTTTCTCGCACCTAATAAAATAAATGTATCTTCTAAATGAAGTTCTTTAATTTTAGTTTCCAAAGATTCTCTAAGAGGACCATCACCAACGATATATATACGATGAAGTTTATTCTCATCAATCAATTTTTTATGAATATCGATTAAACGAGATACTGCTTTTTGATCTGTTAATCGTGATACTTGAACAAAACTAGGAAGATCTGTTTTCATTTCTCGTGCAGTTCCTTGTTGGGCCTTTTTTAAAACAGTATCAGCATTTATATAGTTATAAATTACATGTTTTTTACTAGTATTATCAGGATATACCTGATTAAATTTTTCAAGATTATCTTGTGACACAAAGACGATATCTTGATACTGACGATATGCTTTTTCATTGATTTGTTTTTTTAACTTTGATTTCGTTCCATCACCAAATACGACACCAATATCAT
The DNA here is from genome assembly GCA_944332155.1 of uncultured Bacilli bacterium. Taxonomy (GTDB): domain Bacteria; phylum Bacillota_I; class Bacilli_A; order RF39; family UBA660; genus Pelethosoma. Next base: position 2,846 of record CALVJM010000031.1, on the reverse strand, counting down.
TATGAACCCACACTATTTTATGTGCATTACTAACACATGAAAATAACCATGTCATCGGACCTTCTAAAAAGGCAACTTCTACATCGAATTGTCCTTGAATCCATTTTTTATATATTTTTTTTCGTGTAAAAGGACAAAGTAGCGAAAGAGAAACTTTTATTTTTTGAACCTTACTCATCTTCTCCCTTGCTTGTGAATATATATTTTTAATATGAACCTTTTTAGATACCTCTTTTTCAAACGCACCACCACCATATAAGGTTAATATGGTAATGTCATAAGTGTTGGAAAGAGCATTTACAATATCAACTAATACTCTTTCGGCACCACCTAATGTTAAACCCGTAATTCCAAAAACAATTTTTTTCATGTGTTTGCCACCTCTTTTTCCTTTAAAAACAAAATAAATAGTAATAATACAACTAACATAGACGAAACATAAAAATAGACATACCCAGTTAGACAAGATAATACAAAACTAAATAAGATACCTGCTAGAAACATCATATAATCAATGCTTACCTGCATTCTTCGTTTAAAGAATAGAATAACACCTTGTACAAAAATAACGATAAAAGGACCTAAATATAAAATAGTTCCTAAAATACCAAAGTTATAAAAATAAGCTGGTATTTCCATTTCTAATGTTAATTCGGGATATTGATTTAAATAGCCTGTCCCAAATAAAAGAGTTGATAATGATAATTCTTCTTGAAATAAATAATGATGATAAATCAATTGTTGCATTCTTCGATTACTGTTTGCTAGTTCAATAGCGTTGGCTTTTTGATAGGTTTTTAATAATGCATTCTTTTGTTCTTCACTAAGCGTGATATCTAATTGTTCTTTTTTAATATCTACGACAAAATTAGTCAAATCACCAGTAAGATGTGTAACTTCATTAGTTAATGGATCAATCATTCCACTTCCCACTTCTTTCAAATTACTTCTTCTCTTCATAGCGGTACTTCCCCCTATTAACACTAGAAAAGTGAGAACAAAGACCGTGATACCAAAAAGAAATATTTTTTTAAAACTAATTTGTTTTTGGGTAATCCAATAATGAATCATATAACTAATAAAGTAGATTAAAACAACAATAATGCCTCCAAATAAAGCTGTTCTAGTACCAAACAAGGTTATTAAATAAAAGAATAAAGCAACAATAAATAACCACATATACCATTTCTTTTTATAAGATAATAACAGTGTAAATATACTACAAAAACCTAATATTAATAAGGCAGATAAACCATTTCCAGAGGCATTCCATCCTTTATACCCTACACCATCTATATAGGTAGTACTAGATGTATTGGTGAATATTGCCAGGTAAATTAAACCTAAATACGCTACTAACATCCAAACAATATACTTTCGTAAATGAGGAATTCTATTTTGTTTGTGAAACCACAATAAAACGTAGAATAAACCAATCATATAAGAATAGTTTATAACATATTGTAATTCACTAAATACACTACCTGCATTAAAATCAGTGTGAAAGTGCTGAAAAGTCCATAAATGTCCTAAAGCATAAAGGCCATAAATAAATCCTCCTAACCACAAATATTTCCTTGCCTTTCTATCTTTAATATAAATATATACTAAAAGAATTACCGGAATGACTGGTCGTAATATTGTAGTAGGACTCAAAAGAGTGTCTGGACCATACTCTCTATATAGAAAACTAATACTGTCTAAAAAAGGGGTAAGTAATAAGAAAAGATAGATTAAGTATTCGATCTTAAAGTTCTTTACTTTCATTACTTCACCCTCTTTAATAAACGAAATATTTTGGCATACCAATGTAAAGTAGTACGATTAATGGTACGATAATAATAATTTTTTAAAGTCTTATCCGCTTGCAAATACTTATTGTGACGCCAATCTGGAAAATAATGCATCACAAAATCATATCCTTCATCTAAAATCTCTTTTCTCAGTGTTGGATCTTTAATTTGTATTGTTCTTAAAAAGGAACTTCCAAAAATAATTCGTAATACTGAATACTCTATTTGGTTTTTATAACGATACATTAATTTATGATCTTCATAATAAGTAATCGCATTCTTCAAAATTTGATAAATATCTCTAACTTTTTCATTTTGTGTATTCGCAATAGAAGTAGGTCTTTGAACATAATGTACATAAGTTCCATGAACACTTGCGAAGTGTTCCATATACGGAATTATTTTATAACACCAATCAACATCTTCATAACGTAATCCTTTGGAAAATTTAACTCCTAATTTTTCAATAAATTCTCGACGATATAATTTATTCCAAGCAACCACTCTAATATCAACAATTACTCTAGTCATATCATCTACTTTACTAACATCAACAACTTGTTTGTCAGGATATTCCCAAATAAAATCAGTTTCTACGATATCAGCTTGAAAAAATCCTTTTTCATCATGAGTCTTCTCATACATTTTTTCATACAAATCAAGATCAATATAATCGTCGCTATCCAAAAAAGCTAAATATTCCCCTTTGGCATATTTCATACCATAGTTTCTTGCATCACTAAGACCACCATTTTTCTTTTTATGATAAGAGAAACGAGAATCTTCTTTAACAAACTTTTTTATAATAGCTGCACTACCATCAGTACTTCCATCATCCACAACAATAAACTCTAAATCTTTTAAAGTTTGATTTTTAAGACTAGTTAAAGACTTTTCTAAATATTCTTCTACATTATATACAGGAACAATCACACTAATTTTAGGCATATAAAATCTCCTAACTAATTTTTCTAGCTACTTTATAAATATAAGTTTTTAAACTATAAGTAACCATCATTTTTTTACACCATCTGGAAAATGTATTTGATAATA
>CALVJM010000030.1 GCA_944332155.1 uncultured Bacilli bacterium | reverse complement strand
ATCTTAAAATTTTTATCTTTAGTTAAAATATTCTTCATGAACGCCTCCTTTCGCTGTCAATATAACACCATTAAATACAGGGGTCAAATGACTCTTTTGCGTTTTTTTAATAGAATAGATATATCAATTTTAAAGATTCATTATAGAAAATTAAAAAATTAGAACACTTCATGTATTCTAATTTTTTAAATATATATTAATAAAAGTTTTTTTCTTTCAATCATCCATATACAATAATCAAAAGAAACAACCTCTTTATAATTTTATTTATGTTTATATAAAGTTCTTACTTTGTCTAATGCTTCATGAGTACCAACATCGTAACACTCACCTTGGAAACGATAAGCATAGACTGGCATCTTTTTATATAAATACTCTACAAAATACCCTGGAGCATCTGGATTATTTCCTTCTTCTAAATAAATACGAATTTGATCTAAAATTTCTTTCGGATATACGTAAGTTGCATATACAGCAATATTACTAGGTGGTGTTTGAGGTTTTTCAATTAAGTTAACAATTTGATCATTTTCGTTTAATTCAGCAACAGCAAACTGACGTAAAATTTGAATATCATCTATTTCTGTTGAACATACAACTGGTCCTTGTTTTTCATGATAATAATCAATAACACCTTTTAGTGGATAAGTAAATAAATTATCACCAGCAATAATAATTACATCCTCTTGGATATTAGCTCGATTTACTACATAATTAATATCACCAATAGCTCCTAAACGATCCTCGTTACTAGTTGTATGATCATTATAGATAGAAATTGGCTTTTCGTTATTTAATGCGATTGACCACTCTTCAAAGTGTTTTGCATATCGATCATTCGTTACCAAATAGATTTCATCTATTTCAGGAATAGTGTTTACTTCTTCTACAATATAATTTAATAATGGTTTTCCTTCCTCAATTTCTAAGAGTGCTTTGGGAAAATTTTTCGTTATTGGAAATAAACGTGTTGCATATCCCGCACACAATAAAATACATTTCATAATATCTCTCCTATTCTAGATACTTATATTATAACATATTCAAAATATTTAGGAAACCATCTTCTTAATCTTTGCGATTCCATTTTTTTCTAAACGTGAAATTTGAGCTTGACTAATACCTATTTCTTCAGCTAACTCCATTTGTGTTTTTCCCATAATATATCGTGATACCAAAATATAACGTTCTTTTTCTTTAATTTTAGTTAAAGCCTCTCGGACAGACAAGCGGGTTTCTTTATCGTATAGGTCGTTTTTATGATCTGCAAGTTGATCTGATAAATAAATAGTATCACCACCATCGTTATAGATAGGTTCAAACATACTAATCGTATCACGCATAGACTCTAAAGCATTTGTGACTTCGCTTTCTGCTATACCTAGCGTGTTTGCAATTTCTTTATTTGTTGCTTCCCTACCTAAATTAGCAGTAATTTGTTCTTTCACACGCAAAGCTTTAAAAGCTACGTCTTTTATACTTCTAGAGATACGAATACTATTATTATCTCGTAAATATCTTTTAATTTCTCCAGTAATCATAGGTACTGAATAAGTACTAAATCGAACTTCATAAGATAAATCAAAATTTTCAACAGCTTTTATTAAACCAATACAACCAATTTGAAAGAGATCATCCATATTCTCGGAACGATGACTAAATTTTTTTAAAATGCTTAAAACGAGTTTTAAATTACCTCGAACTAAACGATCTTTCGCCGTTTCATCACCATTCTTATATTTTTTAAATAATTCCTCCTGTTCTTCCTTTGTTAAAACTTCTATATTCGCAGTATTCACGCCACAAATTTCTACTTTGTGTCGTGCCATAAAAATCTCCTTTCTATCACAAATAGTGGTATTTTTTGAAGATTTTATTCACTAATTTTAAGATAAATTTTATTTGCACATCTCTTAATTATTTGATATGATAATTTTTTATAGAAAGGAAACTATGAAACATTTTACAAAAGATGAATTTGAACAATTAACTTATGTCAAATCCGGAACTTTTGGTTCTGTTTTTCATGATGGAAAAATTGCATTTAAAAAATATCATCATGAGATCAAGGCAATCGGATACGTACTCATTAAAAATCCTTGTTTGAAGCAAAAACGCCACAAATTTAAACGAATGTGGAAGCGCCAATCAAAAATTGAATATACCGATTTAATTTGCGATACATTCTCGATTGATAATGATTATTCTGGAGTGTGTTATCCATATTATCAAGGTCAATTATTAGAAGAAATTAGAAAAGAAAGTTCTTTTAAGAAAAAAGAATATATTGCCTTACAATTAATTCGCAACGCCAAAGAATTAACAGACCAAAAAATATATCCTTTAGATTACAAATTAAACAACGTAATATATACATCACAAGGACAAGTAAAAATTATAGATCTTGATGATCAATTAACAAAGGTAACACTTATAAAAAATCCTTACTATTTTTATAAAAGTACTAGAAGATTAAAAAGTACTCTTTTCCATTTCTTTGAATATCATCACTATTATTTGAATGATGAATTATTACAGTATCTTGAGTGTTATCACACTTTAACTGAAATTTACTCTAAAAAACAAAACCCATATAAAAATTTGGAAAATGAAATCGCATGGCGTTCTATCGAAAGAACATTTTTATTAATTGATATGAAAGATTTATCCAAGGATAAAATTTTATTCATTCATCAATTATTAGAAATACATTCATTAAAAGTGGTTCTTATTCTTCCAGAAATTTTAATTAACAACCATCATTTCTATAAAGGTATATTAGATGCGATGGTAGGTTTGAAAATACCAATATTTGATGTTTTACTAACAAATCAAAAAGATAAAGATATATACTCATTCATTAACAGTTATTATACTCTTGGTTTTTATTATTTCAATGAAAATAATTTAAATTATATTTCGATAAATCCCAATAAAAATAAGACCAAAATAAAAAAGTAAGAACTCTTACTTTTTTACATTTTTACCATATTACGCAATCTCCTAATCACCTTCTTTTCAATTCTCGAAATATATGACTGACTAATATTTAACAGTGATGCCACATCTTTTTGGGTCATTTCTGGTTGGTTATATAGTCCATAGCGCAAAATCATAATTTTACGATCTCGACTGTTTAATTTTTCAATTTCTTGATATAAAAGTTGTTTTTCGGTTTCTTTTTCAATTCCCTTAGTTACAATATCATGATCCGTTCCTAAAATATCCTCTAAATGTAACTCGTTTCCTTCGGAATCAAACGAGAGACTATCTTCAAAACTAATTTCACCTCGTCTTTTTTTGTTCTTTCTTAAAAACATTAGTATTTCATTATCAATACAACGAGAAGCATAAGTAGCTAGCTTTATATTCTTATCTAATTTATAAGTTCCTACCCCCTTAATTAAACCAATAGTACCAATACTGACCAAATCCTCTAAATCTACACCAGTATTTTCATATTTTTTAGCTAAAAAGACAACTAATCTTAAGTTATGTTCAATAAGTTTTGCGCGTGCTTGAAGATCTCCATCCATACTTTTAGTTACAAATTCTACTTCTTGTTCTTTAGATAATGGTTCTGGTAATTTGTCATTACTGCCAATATAATATAAATGACATTTTCGTAACCAAACTTTAATTTTATTTATTATTCTTTGTATCATAGACCCTCCGTAACTTTTAATGGTAAAATCGCATCAACTCCATCTAAATGTATTTTTTCTTCTAACAAACCAATTAACACCGGATATTGAATACATTTTCCATCTATTTGAACTTCTTGTGGTTCAATACATTTTAATAATGTACTACCAGAGGCAGTTGTAATTGGTACTAATACCATCTTAAAACGATTTAAATCATAAATAAGCTTCCGTTTATCTAAAATGATTACAGGACGTTTTTTATAAGGATCAAACACACCATTTCCTGTGTCGACAAACCCTGTCCCCTTAATTACTTGATCTGTCGATTTAAAAATTATTTGAAATGAGTGATAGTATGAACGTTGTTCTTTTAACCATTTTAATTGTTTTACATACAAATATAAAATAATTGGTGAAAAAACGATTAAAAAGATAAAATTAATACTTAATCCTTTATGATAAAAAACTAAACCTATTTGTTTATATGAAAACTCTGTATTTAGAAAATAAAGAAACCCACCTAAAACCATACTTGTCATATAAAGGTAAAATAAATTTTTCAGTGTATATCTTAAATCACGGTAAGAAAAAGTGATTAAAACCATAATAATACTGACAACCATTTTATATAAAAATAAAGTCCATGAGTTAAGAGGTAAAAATAAAATAACAATGGTAAACCCACCAAATAAAGCACCAAATAACAAACGTTTAAATGAGGCTTGACGATGTAATAAATAAGAAACAGTGATTAATAATAACAAGTCAAACGCAGTGTTTAAAAAGAAAATTACATCTAAATATAATTTCATAATCTCACCTCATAGACAGTATAAAAAAAGAACACATAGTAATGTGTCGCTTTTTTGGGAATGATTTATTTTTTTAATACTTTGTCTTTTTCTTTAATAATTTCTTGATTTTCACCTGATTTAATATATTGTTGGAACAAATGTTGAAAGAAGGGATCTTTTACAGAAAAGTATTTATCTTGATAAACAATTTGATAATCTCCTTGATATTGAAAAAGTATTCCTTGGTGATTAGACAGTATAATAATTTCAACTAGCGGCAAGGCACTAATCATTTGTAATAAATGTTGATATGATTGATAAATACTACAAGTTGTAGAATGTGTCCAACTATATTTGTTAAGTAAAGCTCCCTGTCTTTGATTTTGATAAGCGCGATAAACAATAAAATGATTAGAATCGATTTCACTCATTTTAAATATCACTGAACAGGTGTTCATAATACCCCCTAAAATAAACCAACAATTTGATCTTGTTCATCTAAATCAATAGAGAGTAAATTAGGCTTTTTAGGTAATCCCGGCATAGTCATAATATTACCCATATAAACAATGATAAAACCAGCTCCTGTTTCGACTTTAACGTGTTTTACCGTTACCTCTTCATTCTTAGGATAACCTAATTTTTTTGCTTGATCGGTTAAAGAATAAGGTGTTTTAGCAATACAAATAGGATAATGTTCTAAATTTAAATTCTTAATTTCTTGAATATCTTTTTTTGCTTCATCTGTATATAATACCTTAGAATGTAATAAAGTAGAGACCATGGTTTCAATTTTATCTTCTAATTTATCCTCTACTTTATATAATGTTTTTAAAGTTTGTTTATGACATTTTTCAACAACACTTTTGGCAAGTTCTAAAGAACCTTTTCCTCCTTGTTCAAAGGCTTTACTAACTTTACAGTCGAAACCTCGTTTTTCTACATAGTTTTTTACAAAAGCAATTTCTTCTTCGGTATCTTTAATAAAGTGATTAATGCATACAACAATAGATTTTGTAAAATTGGAAAGTAAATCAAGATGAGCATCTAGATTAACAATTCCTTTCTTTAGTGCCTCTATATTAGGTTTTTCTACTTCTTCTTTAGAAATACCTGCATTATATTTTAGACTACGAATCGTTGTATTTAAAACAATTAGTGATGGAGCAAGATTACCAATACGACATTTAATATCTAAAAACTTAGTAGCACCTAAATCGGCACCAAATCCTGCCTCTGTCACAACATAATCCGCTAATTTTAATCCCATTTTAGTGGCGATTAAAGAATTACATCCATGAGCAATATTGGCAAATGGCCCTCCATGAATTAAACCCGGATTGTGTTCTAAAGTTTGAACTACGTTAGGATTCATCGCATCCTTTAATAACACACTCATAGCTCCCTCACAATGTAAATCTCGAACATATAATGGTTTTCCATCGGTATTAAATGCAATCATAATATTACTAATACGTTGTTTTAAATCTTTTAAATCTTTACTTAAACAAAGGATAGCCATCAATTCTGTCGCCACTGTAATCACAAATTGATCTTTACGTTCTACGCCATTATTTTTACCTTGAGCAATAGTTATATGACGTAATGAACGATCATTCATATCTAGTGCACGTGGTACTTGAATAGTTGTAGGATCAATACGTAACTCATTTCCTTGCATAATATGATTATCAATTGCTGCACAAAGTAAATTGTTCGCACTCGTTAACGCATGCATGTCTCCCGTAAAATGTAAATTAATTTGTTCCATTGGCATCACTTGGGCATATCCCCCACCAGTAGCGCCTCCTTTTAACCCAAATACAGGACCTAAAGATGGTTCACGTAACACAGCCAAAGAGGAATAACCTAAATGGCATAAAGCATCATGAATTCCAATTGCCATAGTCGTCTTACCTTCCCCAAATGGTGTTGGATTGGTACTAGTAACTAATACCAAATGTCCATCTTCTTTCTCCTTTAATTCCTCCATTAAATGACCATCTATCTTAGCCATATAACGTCCATAAGGAATTAAATATTTCTTAGGAATCGATAACTTCTTCGTCACCTTTTTAATTTTCTCCATCTCATTCTCATGAGCAATTTCAATATCTGTTTTCATACTTTTACTAAGGTAATCCTTAGTATTCACCTCACTCTCTATTACTATTATACATGAAATTATTGCTTTTTTTCTAATAATCAAAAAAAGAAGTTTTATTCTAACTTCTTTTATCTTTGATAAGTTATATATTTCTTATAGTAATCTACCATCAGAAATAATAATAATCTATTTCTAAGTCACTTTAGCGTAGCTTAACTTTTTGACGTCTCGTTTCAATATGTACCCTTTGTACAATCGCTAGTGACGAAATTAATGAAATAGCAAACGTTCCTCCATAACTTAGGAAAGGCAATGGTACACCAGTTAATGGCATTACACCAAATAATCCACCTAAATTTACTAAAATATGCATAAATATATAAGTGGCAACTCCTAAGCACATAAAACGACCACGTAAAGTATTTGCTCGACATGCTAAGTTAATAATTCTTTTTATAACATAAAGATATAATATAAAAATTAAACTACTTTTTAAGAAACCATACTCTTCAGCAATAATAGCGAATACACTATCGGTGTGGGGTTCTGGTATATAAGAATATTTTTGTTTACTCTTTCCTGGACCAACACCTAATAGTCCACCATCATTAATCGCAATATAACCATTACAAATTTGATAACCTCCTGTGTCATATTTAGTACAAGGATTAAAGAAATCAAAACGATCCAATTGTTCTTCAGATAAAATATATCCCTTTCCCATGTACATTCCTACCATACCTAAGATGGCAACTAATCCCATCACACCAAATGCTCGTACTTTATCAATACGTAAAATAGGACTCGCCATAAACATAACTAAAAAAGTACAAAGTAAAATAAACATGGTTCCAAAGTCTTTTTGTAAAAAGATGATAATTGGTATTGCTAGTCCAACTACAACAATTTTTACAATCATCTCTGTATGTGATATTTTTCGATTACGAAGCCGAGAGGCATATTTTTCAAACATTAATGATAGACAAACAATTAATATCGGTTTTGCAAACTCCGATGGCTGAAAGCGAATAGGTCCTATTTGAACCCAGTTTCTTGCTCCACGATAATCACTACCATAAAAACTTAAATATAATAAAATAGAAGTTATAATAATATAGGCTAGTATGGCAAAAGGAGGATATTTTTTAGTATCAATATTAAGAATTACAATTCCAAATACAACCCCAATACTTATCATCTTTAATTGCTGATAAAAGAAATAATACAGGGATGTATTATTAGCTGTAGCTTCGCTACTAGAGGCCGTAACAATATTTAAAAGGCCAAACGAAAACAAGACTGTCGTTGCGATCAACAATCCTTTATCCATATCTTGAAATAGACGAAATGCATTTCGCAATGCCTTTTTCATATTATCACCTACCTTATAATCATACCATAATCTCTATCATTTGAATAGAATAAAAATAAATTTTTTTATCTCCTTCACACTTATTGAATATTGTTTTTTTATTTTAACAAAAAAAGATAAAACGATTATCTTTTATCTTTTAATAAAGTTTTATTATTAGAATTAATACTTTTCCATATAAAATATTGTTTATCAGTTAAGATATGATATTGATTCAAATCGAATTCTAAAAACCATTGCTGATAAGTCCATTGAAATCTTGGAGATATTTTTTGACCATCAGGTAATAGTTTAAAATTTTGATAATAATAAAGAACTTTCTCAAACACTTCTAAAAAAGCTTGTTGATAGAATTGTAAATATTCTTTTGTTTGAAAAAAACCGATTATTTTCAAATGTTCAATTTCCCAATCAGATAGTAATCCTAACTCAATATTTTGACATTGGTTCAGACGCCACTTACAATCGTACATCTTTTTATCAGTGATACCTGCTTTTGTATCCCACACCATTCCTATCTCTTCTAATAAAATAGCTTGCCAATCACTTAAAGGAAGTAAATTTGTTTTTCGCTCTTCTTCAGGAATATTTCTATATCGATATGCTTGACGTTGTGTAGAAAGCCAATTTCCCAACTTCTTTAAATGTGGTGGATACTGATATCCATATTCTGTTATATAACTCCTAGAAATTAATAAATTCCCGTAAATCATATAATATTGTTTAGCTTGATTATACATTTCCATCCAATGTTTATAGTTTCTACTAACAAGTGTTTTGTTATGTCTTTCTTTTTGATAATCCCAAATCATTCCAATTTGTTCTAATAGAATAACTTGCCAATCACTTAAAGGAGTTAATTTGATGGTACGTTCATCTTCAGGAGTATTTCTATATCGGTATGCTTGACGTTGCGTAGAAATCCACGAACTTAAACATTTCCCCTCCTCTGTCGTATACTCACGAGGAACAACCAAATTATTGTATTTCAAATAATAATTTTTAGCTTCTTGATACATTGTTATCCATTTTTGATAATACTTGGTGGGTTTTGTTTTTATTCTCTTTTTGTTATCAAGTTTCCATACCATACCTATTTTCTCTAACAATGTTACTTGTTCATCTGTTAATGGATATAAATTAATTTTACGTTCTTCTTTTGGTATATTTCTATTATTATATGCACTACGCTGATTCCATATCCACACACCTAAATTTTTTCCATCATCATCATATTCATACCCATTTTTTGTTTTAAAACGATGCGCAATAAATAAATTATGATGGTGTAAATAATACTGTTCTGCGAGTAAATACATATTAAACCAATTGTTATTCTTTATCATATTACTCCCCCTTTAAATATGAAGTATTATAACATAGATACTTATAATTACAAAATCATCTGGGTATTTTATATGAACAAAATAGTAGTCATTTAATACAATATATTAGAATGAAGGAGGGATTAATTATGTATTACTATGGTGGATACCAAGGATACGGTTGTGGTAACCCATGTGGCGGATTCTATGGTGGAAATGGCTGCGGTTGCGGATATGGTGCAGCAATAGTTTTAGTACTATTTATTCTATTAGTTATCGTTATAGGTTCACGTGGATTCGCACGTTAATTAAGAAGGCTAAGTATTCTTGGCCTTTTTGCTTTTTACCTCATTCTGTGATATAATAACACCGGCCAAAAGGACAAGGAGGGAAAAAATGTTTAAAAAATTAAATATACTAGATGAACGCGAAAAGTGTCTTCATGAAGTTAGTCAAGAAGTAACTTTCCCACTTAGCAAAGAAGATAAAAAATTAATTCAGCGTTGTATAGATCATTTGACTTATAGTCAAATTGAAGAATATGAAAAAAAATATCAATTACGTCCAGGAATGGGACTTGCTTTTCCTCAACTAGGAATCTTAAAAAGAATTATTGTTATCGTATATGAAGTTGATGATGGTGTATTTGAAAATTATGTATTTATAAATCCTAAAATCATCAGTAATTCAGAAGAAATTATCGCCGCCGAAGCTGGCGAAGGATGTCTTAGTGTCAATCGTGAAGTCGATGGACATGTTCCAAGATACGCCCGAGTAACGGTAGAAGGATATGACGAAGATGGAAATAAAATTTGCGTTCGTGCTCGCGAAGACTTATCTATTGCTTTTCAACACGAAATCGATCATTTAAATGGTATTCTATTTTTTGAACGTATTGATAAAAACCATCCATTTTATTCAGAAGATGAAATTAGACTTATCTAACCCCAATCTGGGGTTTTTATATGTTTTATTTGTCATCTTTTGAACAATATATATTTTGTTATTAACTATTCCATGATATAATTAAAGTAATTATAATTAAGGAGGATTTATGAAAACAAAAACAAAATTTATTTTAGTCATTTTATTTTCTTGTCTTTGTTCTATTGCGATTTATTATCGTATTGAACGAGTTCAAGAAGTAAGTATTAAAGAGGATATATTAGTTACTCAAGAAAACATAGAAAATGAACTGTTAAAGGATATTGACAAATATACCATTGAAAATCCAAAGGTTATTGTTGATCCATATAATATATCACCTTTAACAGGGTTAATTATCTTTCAAACAAAAGATTTAACCGCACCAACGATTACGGTACCTGGAGAAGATGATAGTACAACCATTACTCATACCTTTACGCCAAATAAAAATCACATTCTACCTGTATATGGTCTATATCCCGATAAAGATAATGAAGTAATATTAACTATCAACAACAAAGATTATACTATTCATATGAAGACGGATGCTCTTCCAGAAGACTTCGTACAACCAACAAATGTAAATAATAAAAATATGTCTGATCAAGAGCTTTATTTTGTTACACCATCTTCAAAAGGTTATACAGCTGCATATGATATTAATGGTGATGTTCGTTGGTATTTAACAGAGAATTTCATTTGGGATATTCAACGATTAGACAACGGAAATTTATTATTAAGTAGTAATCGTTTAATTAACCCACCATATTATACAACTGGTTTAGTAGAAATGAATTTATTAGGTAAAATTTATTATGAATATAGCCTTCCTGGTGGATATCACCATGATGTATATGAAATGGAAAACGGAAACTTCCTAGTTGCGACCGATTCATTTGAAGATGGAACTGTTGAGGATACTGTTGTAGAATTAGATCGCACCACTGGTGACATCGTAAAACAATTTGATCTAAAAGATGTTATCGATACTAACGAAGGTAAAAATGCAAATTGGACAGAATATGACTGGTTCCATAATAATTCTGTGTGGTATGACGCTGCAACCAATTCTATTACCCTTTCAGGAAGACATCAAGATGCGGTAATAAATGTTGATTATAATACTGGAGAATTAAATTGGATTATTGGTGATCCAACTAATTGGAGTAAAAAATACAAAAAATATTTCTTTACACCTACTGGTGATAATTTTGAATGGCAATGGAGTCAACATGCGGCAAGTGTATTACCAAATGGTAACATTATGATTTTTGATAACGGAAATAACCGTTCCAAAACAGAAGATAATGGTGTAAAAGCTAGTGACAACTATAGTCGAGCTGTGATTTATCATATTAATCAAAATAATAAAACCATTGAGCAAGTATGGGAATACGGTAAAAATCGCGGATCTGAATTTTATTCACCATATATATCTGACGTCGATTATTTAGATGAAAATCACTATTTAATTCTTTCTGGTGGACAAGTAAGTAAAGACGGCGTAGCACAAAACGTACCAGCATCCATGGGTGAATATGATCATTTAAATAGTACTATTGTTGAAATAAAAGATGATGAAGTATTGTTTGAAATGAACTTACCAACCAATAATTATCGTGTAGAAAAATTAAGCTTATATAGTAATGCAATCTATCAAACAGGAAAAGGAACTCGCTTAGGTTCTATGGGAAAAACTGAAGAAGATGGTAAAAAAGCTTATATATATACTTTTGCCAGCAAATTTGATAAAATTGCAAAAGAAAAAAAGATTACATTTACTGAAGAAGTAGATCGTCTTGTTATAGATGGTACATTTAAAAAAGATGATGAAGTTGATATCATTCTAGATAATGTATTTGATACAAAGGCTTATCATATGACTATTTCTAAAAAGCCATATACAGCTATGTGTGTAGATGTCTTTAATAAAGAAGAAGAAAAAAATGGTATTAATGTAACCAAATATATTAATAAAGAAGGATTACATGGTAAATACTATATTTATATGCGTATCAATGGCAAATTGTATGATACTAATAAATATATTGTATTTGAATAAAGAATATTGCAAAATATTCTTTTTTAATGCAATAAAAATTAGAATACTTTATGTATTCCAATCTATTAAATATATATGAATTCAACTTTATGTTTAAATATACTAATTTTAAATAAAAATTTTATTTTTTAGCTATAACTTCTAGAGATTATACTTCATAATTCTAACGACTGAGCGAACTCCATAGCCGTTTGCGTTCGACACAGTGTGGACGTTCAATGTACCTTCAAAGGTCAAAACCTACACTCCCACTGGATACCAATCTTTCTCTGAATCAGCCCAATATACAGCATGTTCATAAACATCGGTGATTTCCATATCTTCATTCACTGCTAAATTACTATAAACCCATGTTGGTACCTCCTCTATTCTATCACTATCTTGTGTTCATTCATTATTTCCAGCAATACTGACTTTCTTGTCCGCTAATTAATCTCACTTTACACCATTCATAATTAATTACGTAACTACCAGCACTTCCATTATCTCTTATTACATTATCTTGTGAAGTTAATGTAACTACTCCATTCCAACTATCGGTCACATTCTTTAAGTGTTTTAAAACTGCAATTGGTCCTTATTTATTATTACCAATTTCTCCATATTCTTCTTCTATTCCTCCAGCATCTTTAAAGTCTTCTAAACTTATCCATGCAGTATCTCATGGAAGATCATAGTCTAATAATAATTCAACACTGTCACTACTTGCGTAACTTACCGTTATTATAATACTATTTAAATTTCTTGTTCATAATACAAAAAAGAGTATATGATTGTCAATCTTATATCCCCCCCTGCACGGTTGTTTGCGATTTGTTAAAGTTTTTCGATTTCTTCTATAGACAAACTAGTTGCGTCACTAATTTCTTTTATGTCCATTCCCATATCTTTCAATTTTTTGGCAATACGAATCTTTTCTTTAGATTGACCTTCTTTTAGTCCAGATTCATGTCCTTCTTTTAATCCGGATTCTCTTCCTTGCTTCTTTGCATACTCCAATCTAGAATTATTCTCCCACTCTTTCATCTTCTCGCCATCATACAATCCTATAAACTGACTATCTTCTGTTAAATGTACTAATTTGTCCTTTGCTTCTTCCATATAGCTTTCTCCCTTACTGATCTCTTCTAATGTCTTTATATTTTCTTCACTTAGTAATAAGATTTCTTTCTCTAATTTACTTAACTCAACTCTATTATAGTACATTCTTTTTACTTTTTC
>CALVJM010000029.1 GCA_944332155.1 uncultured Bacilli bacterium | reverse complement strand
GCTTCATAAGGAATATCTAAATAATCACTTAAGAATTCAGTTAAGATACGAATATGTTCATAACTTCCAAATAACATTTTAAAGTTTTTTAGTTAAAATATTCTTCATGAACGCCTCCTTTCGATGTCAATATAACACCATTAAATACATGGGTCAAATGACCATTTTTTGAAATTGGCAAATATATTTTAACTATTTTTACATATTTATAAAACAAAAATAAAAAACAGATTCTATTTTAGAAACTGTTTAATAAATTTAGTAAGATATATATTTTTTTAAATATCATCATCATTAAAGAAATCATCAAAGAATTGGTCATCTGTGACAAAGTCCTCATCCAAAGATACCACATTTTCTACAACTGGTGTTTTTCTTGGTGAAACTTCTGCTTCTTTTACTTTAGATTCTTTTTTAACCTCAACTTTATTTGTTGGTTTCTGTACTTCTTTTTTCTCTTCGGCTTCTAGTTCTTTGATTTTCTGATCTATTTGTTCTAGAAGACTTTCTTTAGTTTTATCATCCATACTTGATACCATAGCTTCCATCATAGGATCAAAATCTTCTTTGGTATCTTTCAATTCATCTTTAGATAAATCTAAATCATCTTCCTTATGTTTTGGTAAAACTGGCTCTTCAAACTTCGCATCTATTACAGGTTTTGAAGAAAGATCTTTTTCTTCTTTCATCTTTTTTTCTAATTTCTCTTGTTCTTGTTTTTCTTCTTCTTCTAATTTAGCAATTTGTTCATCAATACGTTTTAAAATGTCGTCAACATTAAATGAATCTCCACTTTTGTCATTCTTCATACCTGGTATTGGTGGTATAGAAGAAGGAAAGGCGGGTTTTTCTCCCATTCCAAATGGAAAAGATGGTGGGGGTGTTGGACGTCCACCTCCTGATGGAGAAGAGCTATTACCGAAAATATCATTCATTTTAGCTTGACGCTTTTGATCAACAAAAGCCTTAATGTTAAACACATCAAACTTCTTACGTTCGCGAGTTGGAAATTCTGCTTGTGGAAATTTCTCACCCCAAAGTCCTTTTTGTTCCATCTCATAATATGGCGTTAATTTAGCTTTAAATGGCATCATACGAATACGCATAATGACCACAGTCCATCTTGGTAAACGTTGTAAATCACTGACCGTAATCAGTGGTGTACTTGCCGTTTTATCTTTTTCCTTAGATTTGACTTCACCACCCATTTTACTAATTTCTTCTAGTGCGGCCAACTCACTACTAATTAAATAAACAATATTTCCACAGTTACCTTTAATAGTCTCTGCTTGTTCTTTTCCATATACTTCATTTAATTGTGCATAGTTTTGAATAATAAAAGTAAAACGAATTTTTCGGCTACGTGCGGCCGTTACCATGGTTGTAACATCTTTTAATGGTGGCATATTTGCAAACTCATCCAAAATAAAGTTTGTCTTAAATGGTAATTTATCACCATATTCTTGCGCAACATCTATTAATGTTTCATAACATTGTTTTAAAAAAATTGTTACCAAAGGATGATAAGTTGTTTTTTCATCTTGAATAACTAAGAAAATAGCTGTTTTCTCACGACCAATTTTACGCATATCAAAATCACTATGAGATAACATTTCACTTAAATTTTCACGAGATGCGAACATACTAACTTTTTGTTTAAATACCGATAAGATACTTCCACGTGTCTCGTTTGGCGCATCAACTGTTCCTTGTGCTTTAACAAACGCAGTTCCTGTGCGATCTTTCATATAAAAATATTCTTTCGCATAAGTAGAACCCATACCACATTTAGTATCTCCATCGGCAATCATCAAGTTAATACTATTTAAGTTAATTTGTTCTTCAGGAGCATCTTCAAATAATGCGACAGATAATCCTGTAAAATAGTCTGCAGATTGATTTTCCCAGAAAGGATCGGCATTTTTACTATTAGGATCTCGAAGAATATTTAACGCCAAGTCTTCTAATAACTCAATTGCTTTATCTTGATTTCCTGATTTATAATATTGATAAGGTAAAGTAAACGGATTCCATGAATTTCCACGTAATGGATCACGGAAATTTAATACTACAATATTATATCCATTCTTACGAAGAAGCTCACCATTATCACGATAAATTTCTCCTTTAGGGTCAGTGATTATCATTGACTCTCCAGCTTTAGCCAAAACACTTACCATTGGTTGAACAATCATTTGTGTTTTACCACTACCCGTAGAACCAATAACCAAATTGTGATATTCACCACTATCTACCCATAAGTGTTTCCCGTTATTATAAAGAGGAATTCCACCTTTTTCTAATGTTTCTTGAGTAGGATTAATTTCCGTTAACTCTTTCTTCATTTCTTTATCTGTAGCCCATCTTGAATATCCACTTTTTTCTTTTTTCTGAGTAACAATTCCTACCCCTTTTTCACGATCAAAGAAATAAGATTTTACACTCAAAAACACTCCAGCTAGTGCAAAAAGCCAAAAAATGATAGTTGCCATTAAATAATCTGGGCCAAAAGCTGGTAAAGGGTTTAATCCCCATAAAGTATATTCACTAAGGAATGATACTACATTCAAAATAGCTATTGCTACAAAATATAATAAAACTAGTGCGAAAATACCAAAAATAATAAAATCTTTTTTATCAGCACGAAATTTTAATTTCACAGTATCACTCCTTTATATCTTATTATGCTTATTGTGTTTATATCTAACAACTAATGTAACAAGTAAAACAATAGCTACTAAAACAAGAAAAATGATATAAATAATTTTATCTTGTAATCTTTCCGTTTCCTCTAGCTGTTTTTTCTGTTGAACTTTTGTTGAATCCATCTCAATATATAATTCTTTTTCTGTATCTTCCTTGGTAAAATGCCAGGAATATTTTCCATCTTTTACCTGGTCTGCATTATGGTCTAAAACTTCTTTGTCTGTACTAATAATAACATCAAAACTATCTAATGTGTTATACATATTGAAAATCGCCGGTCCATCATATCCGTAAATAGAGATGTAATTATCATAATTATTAACATGCATATTTACAAAGGTATAATTAAGTGGCCTTGAATATTCATATTGACCTAGTTGAATATCTGCAGTAGCAATGAGACCATCTGTATTACTGTCCTTAATATTATAATAGTTAATATCGTCTTGTTTTTGTATCTCGTTTGGTTTTACTAATCGATCATAGTCTAAATAACAAGTTTCTCGATAGTCAACAGGCATAGGATTCGTCAAATATATTTCTTTGACATCTTCTGATAAATTCATATCATTAATTTGAATGCGTTCTGTAAAAACATCTTCTTTAATATCTAGCTCATATGTTGCGGTACATCCACTAAGAAGAAAAACACTAGCACATAACAATAAGAATTTCTTTTTCACAAGTCATATCCTCCTAACCTTGACAATTCTTTTTATAATATCCTGACATATCCCATATTTCATAATTACTAATTTTTTTTGCCGTGGCTTCAGAAAATTGAATACCACTTACACTAGATTCGGCAAGAATAACTTTCCCACCGTTATTCTGAACAACTAACATAACATGTGAACCTGCGTCATTTAATAAATCTCCAGGTTGTGCTTCACTAATATTAGAACGTTTCTTCATTGAACCATCATTGGCAATACTAGAAGTACTATAAACACGATTCGGACATCCTCCGTTGTGCATAGCCCATGAAACAAACGCGCTACAGTCATAACTATAAATAGTTCGTCCTTGACTAGCATTGGAATCAACATATGAAGAATCATAAGTCTTCGATGGATATCCCCATTTTAAATCTACTCCTGTTGTAATTCCTTTGGCATGTCCACCACCATAATAATATGGCAAATGATAACCTTTTTGTTTTAATCCGTTAATTAGTGTAATAGCAGCGGCAGCTACCCCATTTCCTGTACCGCGACCATATTTATCCACATTATCCTTAATTTGTTGATTTAACTCAGCTACTCCCTGTGAACCAATAGCTCGTTCAATTGGTTGATTTAAAGATTTTGTACCTTTAACTCCTACTTCTAAGTTTCCTAAATCAATTGTTCCTATACATATATTACTATTTGTACCATCCATGAAATATCCAATATCCCCTGGCTTAACATAATTATCACCTTTATGTACATAAATATCAATTTTTAAATTGTTAGTTTCTTTTACTAAACTTAGTGGTTGTGTACAAGGACTATTTACACTAGTAGACCATAACATACAAGCTCCACAAGCATCTAAAACAATCGAATTATATGATTCATATGTTTTTCCACCATCAACGGTCACTTGGACTGTAAATGTATCACCATATTTAAAATAACGAATGTCATTTAAATATCGAAATGTAGTTTTACAAGTCTTGGAATACACTCCCATTAGACTCGGAGTATTGATAGAAGTGGCAACAATTAGATAGTCTTGTCCCTCTTCTCCATACACAGTTCCATTACTTGCACGACTACCACCTTTCCACATATAATATCCTCTATTATTAATATATATAATACCTTTTTTCATATATGGACCAATTTCACCAACCGCACCTAAAGAAGTACCGGCATCAGGTCCATCAGAATATACAGTATATCTGGCTTTTTGTTTACTTTCTTCATCTGGTGAAGTAGTCGTTACACATTGATTATTTTCCTCAGACTCTCCCAAAGCCTCTTCATATAATCCTTTTTTCTCATATACAGTTCTAATAAAATCATCAAAAACTTTTTCTTTAGCAGCTTGATTAGTAGGAATAGGGTAATCCAATGATTTTAATTTATCTTCTATGAAATGATCCCTCAACCATTGCTGAAACTCTTCTTCTTCTTTCAAAGCACCATTTTCTACCATCGCATCAGCTAATTCATGTACTTCACTACGAAGTTGAGCATAATCATAATCTACATTCCCTACACCAGGAATACATTCTTGAAACTCTTCAGAATTAGGATCTGCATCCTCAGGAATTTCACAATCATACTCTTCGTTCTCATCTACACCTGCCTCATAAAATACAATAGCTTGAATAAGACGAAGATCTAATGTAATCCCTTGTCTTTGGTATTTTTCATACTCATCTTTTAAAGCGTTATTAAAAGACTCTTCATCCGTAACCCAACCTCTTAAACAGGCAAAGTTCCATAATCTATTACCAAACTCACCTAAAGCATCAGTGGCATCTGAAACGGTTTCTTTAACAGTATCAAAAGTTTCATCCACAGACTCAGCAATACCTTCAGCAAATTGTATTACTTTATCTGCCATCATCATTGGTGTACTTAATGCCGCAAAGGCAACAACAAGTGCGAGCGCTAAAAGCAATACATTTCCCATACAACCAACTTGTGCTGATCGGACAAATATTTTTTTGACATCTTCCAGAAATTTAAATCCGGAATTATTTGAACCCACATTTCTCACCACCAATACTAACTAAAAACGACTATAATCCACCACCTGATCCAAATGATTCTAATTCTTGTTCAGTTGCAATAACATTAATTTGCATTCTTCGACTTCCACATACAAACAATGCCTCACCTTGATTATAACGTTTAATACTTTCTATTTCATTATCATTTAAGTCAATTAACTTAGCTAAATCTTCCACTGCTTGTTTTTTTAAGCCCATTACTAAATAATAAGATGCATTATCAAAGATAGCTTTACCTTGTGTAATAATACCTGGATCACTAAAATCAGATGGTTGCTGAGTTATAATAATAGTTCCAGTATTATATTTACGAGCACGACGTTGAATTTGAGCTAAGAAATCAGCTCCCAAGGTATTGTTTCCATTTACTAAAACATGAGCTTCATCAACACATAAAATGGTATTAACATTACGATTCAAAGTCATACCCCAGGCATATTTTAAAATATTAAAGAACAAAGCATTACGAATATTAGCATCAGCATTCATGATTTCACGAATATTAAATACAACAAACTCACTTTGTGGCTGAATGGTCGTATGGCCATCAAAATAGTAACGTAATTCTCTAACAATTGGTCTTATTTTTAACTCCAATCGTTCCATAATATCACGTTCATGCGTTTTTTCTGTCATTGATAAGAGTCTTCCCTTAATTGTAGCATACACATCTGTAAATGTTGGATAATCTTTAGACTCAAATTTAGTAAAATCTGTATTAAAATCAATTCCAAATCTTCGATAAGTATCAATAACAACCTCACTAAACAAAGTAACTACATCATCAGTCACATCAGGTGAATAATATTTTAAAAATGCTTTTAATGTTTGTAATGTTCTTGTTAATACAGTGTAACCTAATCCATTTTTAGCTTCTTCTTCATCACTATCTAAAATAACTTCTAATGGATTAATCATTCCAAATTCTCCACCTTTACCAAGATCAATGAAATCACCTTGATAAAGCCTTGCCATATCTTCAAGTTCTCCCTCTGGATCAATCATAATTACTTGACTATTATTTCGGAAATGACTACGTAATAGTAATTTAGCAACTGTAGATTTACCACTACCTGATGTACCCAAAATAACCATATTAGCATTGTTTCGATTGTGTTCTTTCTTTATTTGATATAAGAATTGATTAAATAGAATAACTCCTCCCGAAAAATCTACTCCCATTAATGTAGATAATCCTGGATCTTTGATGCTGTCAAATATAAAAGGATACATTGCAGCCATTGTATTGGATGGCATTGGTGTTCCGATTCGATCTTCAATATCTTGTTTTGGAAAAATTGGTATAATAGATTTTAATACTTTTTCCATCTCAAAAGAAAGAGGTACGGCATGCATTTCCATAGCTTCAATATAACTTTTTACCTGTAATTTTTTACTCATTAATTGTTCTTGACTATCAGCAGTAATCATAATGTGCATTTGAAAATCATAAATGTGTGATTGACTTGCTGCTAACATAGAAATAAAACTTTCTAACGATTCGTAATCTTGACGTATACGTTCCTGAATCGTTAAATCTTTTTCTTCTTGATAACGTTGTTTTAAATCTGCGATTTCTTTATTCATCATTTTACTAATGGTACTAAATGGTAGGGGAATATGTTTAATAACTATTTTTATTCCAGACATACTAGTTAAATTAGCTAAAAAGCCAGGAGTAATTAATTTAGGATAAGATACAACTGTTAATATCGTAGCGTATTTATCACTAATAATAAACTCATTTGCTTTAAATTCTAACCCTTTCGGTGCAATTTGATTCTTTATATTCATTAGCTCATCACCGTCCCAAAACCAGTAGTTTGTCCACCATTTAAGAAGTTATCTAAGATAATACGTGCATCATCATTTGTAATCTGATAAGCAGTCATTCCTGCATTCGCAAATTGATTAATCAACGATCTAATACGTTTTTGAAGCAAGTCCTGATCACGATGTTTAAATAAAAGAAAATATTCAGTATCAACAACATTATTATTCATAAACATATTTGCTTTATTAATATCTTCCATAATAAGCTTTCTTTTTACAGGAGACTGTACATTATTATACAACAATTCAAGTTGTGACAAATAAACATGAATATCTACTGGACGATCCGCAGCTACAATCCAAAATTCATAGTCAATCATATTATATAAATCTTTAATACTGTTAATAGTATTAAACATCGATGACTGATCTAATATAAATATATTTTTAGGCATAACTTTAACTCCTGTTACCATTTCATTATTATCCAAAATAATAAATCCATTATTAATATTTCTTACTGGAACAAAATTAACGTCTGTGTACTTACTTCTCATTACTTTGCTCATTTATTGCACACCATCCTCTCCATACAAATTTTTGTCTAGTTGTATAGAATTCATACATTGCTTTAATCACTGTTAAAATATTATGATGATAAGGAACAGGCATAACCAAAAAACCTGTAATTAACCCTGGTGTGATTGCGGCTACTGTAATCCAAGTATTAGTTAAGGGAACAAACATCACTAAAAATAGTGAAATTCCTAATCCCGTTCCAAACAATATAAGATCAAACATTGTAAACAATCCAAAAATTAACATCGACTTTTTTGAATTGGCCGGTATCAAATAATAACCATCCATTTTTTATTCCTCCTTTACTTATCTTTATTTTGTGCTTTAACAATTTTTTCATTATCGCGAATATCATTTTCAATTTCTTGTTGTTTTTTATTAAGCTCTCGAATATTATCTGAAAATTTACTACGATCATCATTAAATTGTTGTTCAGTTAAAGCAGTTTTTTTATTGGCTGACTGATCATTATCATAAGCATTTCGATATGCTTGATAGTCTTTATATTCAAAGTCAAAGGTTCCTTCTTTTAATTTAGAAGCTCTCTCTAACTCTGAAATTGGAATTGTATTCTCTGAAGCCCACATTGTTCGTGCTTCACGGAATCCACTTTCGTCATGGCGGACATTATCTAATTCTTCTTTTAATTTGTTAACTTTAGCGTCTGCTAAACCATAACCTGCTTCCTTGTTTTTAAATTTTGCAAATCGATCAATTGAATCAGTTGCACGTTGCCTTAATCCAATTCCGTTATCTTGATACATTTGTCTCGTTTCTCGTTTGCTTACAGCAGCATTTTTTGAACTAATAACATTTTTCCCTAGAACTTTTCCATTACCTTTTAAACCGGACACTGTAGCTCTACCAGCTGTGCTAAACATTCCGCCAACTGGAGAAGATAATCTTCTAATTCCGTAACCAATTGCAGCCGTTTTTCCTATCGCATTTTTTATTCGAGAACCATAATTTCTATCCCAACGATCTCCTACTAACGATTCCTTCACACCTTTTTTTTGTATATTTCGTCCTAAATTCCAAGCATTAGCGGCTAAACCAGCAGCTCCACCAGCAATACCACCAACGGCTGCTGCAGCTAATGGTGATTGTCCTATTTTCTTCATAGGATTAAGTGAGAAATCACCAGTTTTAATACCAAATAAATCACCAATTAATTTTGGAACCTGTTGTGCAAATATTAATAATCCTATAATAATTAAAGCCATCGCAAAAAAGTCAGGATTTTCTACTTTAACTGTATTTAAATGGTTATTTTCATCAATCACATATTGGAAGAATCCATATTTGGTAATTAATGTAATAAGAAAGATAACAAAATAAATAGCTAATAATTTTAAAAATACTTCTGCATAGGTACTAAGACATTCTTTAACCCAACTAGTAAAAGTTTTCTCCCCCTTATTAGCATCAATATATCCTATAACAGGTATTGGAGCAATTAATTGTAAAAAAGTTAATTTTACTGTACGAATTCCTATATCAATACAGAATACAATTAAAATCCATAATACCATAATGCCTGCAACTGTAGATAAAAGAGGCGTATAAGAGAATAAATAATAACCGTCAATATCTTCTTTAGTATTTAATTTATACCATCCTACTAAAGCGTTAATATCATTTTCTTTAACCGCCGTCCTATAAGTTTCAAAATGCGTAACAGCATCTGGATCATCTGCATACTCTTTTTTCAATTCATCTTTATCCATTGATAAAACATTTTGATCATACGGATGCATAAAAGCTGATAGCGTTGTAAAAGCCATATTTTTACCAGCATTCGCATACATCTCCTGTCTTTCTTTTATATCGAAATTATCGTACTGTCCACCTAAAATTAAATTTGCAATAATGTTTTCTCTCAATATATACGTTTGTGCTCTAAACGCTAAATTAAAAATAGATGGCACTAAAACTAATAATACTAAACTAATAATTACTCTTTGAATCAAATTTCCAAATCCACTTTTACTATCACTAAATTTATCTGGACTGATAAAATAAGTAATTAAAGAAAAAGCTAATTTAAATAACATGAATATTCCTATTAATGCATAAATACGTTGATTAAATGTTTGTAACACTTCATCATTAATTAAAGTATAATTGGTTATATTAGTAAAAGTATTGTATACTGATGCAATAAAACCATATATTAAAGAATCTACCCATCCGAATATATTTCGGAATAAGTCGGCCCAAAATCCACCTTCCACACCTTCCATATAGTGAACACCTTCTTTCTAAAAATCTGAAATACAAGTTTCAATACTTATTCCTTCACCAGACAATATTAACTCAATGATTGTCTCAATAAGTAAAGGTAATAAGAAAATAATTATAACTACAACAACTCGTTTAAAAAATTTAGATGCTGCTTTTTTTATCGAATTATCTTCACCACTCAAAGCAGCCTTTGCAAAATCCATCATTCCAAAAACAATTAAAAGCCCTATTAAAGTATATTTAATTAATCCAAAAACATCATCACGTAATAAAGCTAACAAACTTCCCCAAATTCCACATCCAGAAATTTCGGATATCTGGATTGGATATGCACTTCCTTGGGAAGTTTCTTGTTGTCGGCTTGCGTCACTCAATTTTAGTTCCGTTTTTCCTTTACTTGGATCACGATATAAATTAATTTTATTTGCATTGTCATTTTGATCATCTAATTTCGTTTCAATGTAATCATTATTACCACTAGCACTTACTTTTCGAGGACATCTTGTACCAGAGAAATCACCATCAATACGAACAACTCTAAAGTTTTTAGTCGCATCTTTAAATGTAGCAACAAGAAGATTACCAGTTTCTTGACCTATTTCTAAATGTAAATTCAACTTATAGTCACTATGTTCATAATCGCAACTTAAAGTTTTTTCCGTATCATAAGTTTGACCGTCAATGATAATTTTACTACCGTTATTAATGTTTTGTGAACTTAATTTAGCTTTTCTTAAAGTTCCATAATCAATATTTTTACTATCTAAATACGATTTCAATGCGGATTCACTAGTCGCAATATAAATTTTTTTACTATCTTCATCCATATAAAAATCGATATCATTTGATCCCGGACAAATAGGTTGTAAATGTTTTCCTTTAACAAAATGAGAAACTTTAAAGTTGGCATTTACTATTTTATATTTTTTTGTTTCGGTTATATAATCATTCTGTTCTTTAGCATAACGGTTTGTTGGGTCTAAATATTTACGAGTCCACTCAATGTTTTTTGGGACTTTAAGGGTTCCTTGCTCAGTATATTGAAGATTAAAATTTACAGTCTTAGTACCTGAACCACCAGCTTCAGACTGACCATCAATCCATGTATAAACACACTTCATAGAAGAAAACTCAGATGCATTTACCCTCATTATTCCTAAACAACTAACAGTTATTAAAACTATTACAAACAACATATTCTGGACAAAACTTTTCATACAATACCCACTTTCTTTTTTACGCAATTTTTCATATTATCATTATAACATAAAAAAAAGCAATAATAAATGAATATTATTACTTTTATTAATAAATTATTTAGCTCCATTTAAGAATAAATTCATACACTCACTAATACCTGCTTTATCAATAGAACCATCTGAACCATCAGCATCCGCTAAAATACCAAATACTAATTGAACAATTGCTACAATAAAGAATACTAATGCAGCTGCAATAATTCTTTTAATAAATAAACTTTGAGCTTTTTTAATTTCATCGTCTTTAGAAGCGATTACCGCTTTACCTAAATCTAACATACCCATGATAATTAACATGATAGGTACTGCTATTTTAATAATATTAACAATTAATGAAGTGATATTAGGTAAAATATTAGGAATCTCTACACCCATACAACTGGCTAAAACGTTAAACATAAAAGCAACCTCCCTTATATAAAATAAATATACTATAAATCAACTATAAAGTCAATATTACTTGCCAAATAAACCTAAAATACTATTCTTTTTTTGACTACTTGTACTTGAAGCTTGTCTTTCAAATCCAAGTTTCAACAAAAAGGCATTCAAAACTTGAACATCTTTTTCTCGTTCATTTAATGGTGGCATATTGTAAAAAATATTTAATCTAGATTCATATTCAAAATCTAATACGTCTTTAGAACTTAATAGACTTTGATTCAACATTACTTTTTTACCAGCTAGAGTACTTAACATATGTGGATTATTTAACATTAAACGATTTAATTTTATTACCGATGGTTCAATTAAATACACTACATCAGTACATTGGCTAAGTGCCGTTTTAGAATCATTAACATCTATTAGCAAAACCTCTTTATCTTTATGGCTATTAATGACACTAGCTACATTTCCTTCATCTGCACTAAATACATCTTTTTCTTTAAAAAACATAAAATCACGTTTGTTGGCTTCTATAATAGCTACACTATAATTTTTCTCTAAATGTTTTTTCATCATATAAATTAATGTGGTTGCACCTGAAGAATCAGTTACATTCTTAACACCAATAACTCTTGTCATCTGCATAGCTACATTTGCAGGAGCTCCACGCATAGCTGCACCTTGTGCTTGCGCTTGGGTTACATTAGAAGAAAAATTATCTAATTGTTGATATTGAGCTACATCACGATAACTATTAGGGTTATTATATAAATACATAATTCCGTCTAAATTACGAGTAAAATTATATATTCCCATAGAAATTAGTTTTGATAAATATGCAGGAGAACTACTGTCTGGAGAATCATCTAAAAGTAGAATAACTTTACTCATATCTAATGAAATAGATAGTTTCTGTAAATTACGAATATCTTGATAATTTTTTATAGCTGTAATATCTAAAATCATACGCTGATAGAAAAAGTTTTGAAATTGATTGACAATTTCATCCGCATCAAATTCACCATTAAGTGATTTGATAACGTCAATTTGTAAACCTTCTAGCATCGATTGATATTTATTTGCTACAATGACATTCATCTTTTCCCCTCCTTTTATCCATTATATTTAACTTCTTGAAAATAAGTACGTGTTTGACCTTTAACTTCTAATTCCAAATTTTTTCCTATCAAAGGAATATCAAAATACATATAACTAATTACTGTATAGTAGTTTCCACGGTGTGGTAAATTACCAGAAGTACGATCTGTCTTTTCATGCTTATATATACAATAATGATAATTACTAAATGTGTTCATTAAAGTTCCACCTGTTACTTCCGGACAATCATTTTGCTGATTTACATTTAAACGATAACCTAATTTCTTTAAACTAGTTTCAATTTCAGCAACTGTTTCATCAGGTAAAGTAACACGATCATCCAATTCATCTGCGTATTTCTCTACAATATCTAATATTGTATTCTTTACTTTAGCTGCTTTAGAATAAGCAGATGAAGTCGCAAATAAACCAATAAATATAATAACAAACACAATAATAAAATTAAAGACAAAGGTGTTTCCTATTGCTTCTCTCATACACTCACCACCCTTTAATGTTCTTGACTATCAGTAAATTTATAAATTCGGTTACTTTTTGCAAAAATTGGAAAACTAAAATCTCCAACAATTGGCAAGTCAATATAAATATATGTAGTTACACCATATTTATAATACCCATCATTATCATAACCTAAATCATATACACAATATTGATATATACTAGAGTTATTTAATACTGTTCCATCATCTCGTTCTGGACAACGAAAAGCTCCCGTTTTTTGACGATAACCTAAAATTTTTAAGGCATTATCCGCTTCTTTTTGAGACCCCGAATTCCATCCTTCATACTTTTCAATGGCTCCAATCACTCTACTATTAATTTTAAAAGCTTTGTTATAACTAACCATTCCCGCCATAAAACCAAAAGTAATAATGATGTAGATGATTATAAAGTTATAAAGGGTTATACTTCCTATGCTTTCTCTCATAACTCCACCTCATTCTCCTTTTATTTACCTTTCGAAAATTATCTAATTATTCAGATAAATTTCGAAAGATAAACAAATGTTTATCCTTTTATTACATACCACTTAATTGTTGACATTGCCCGTCAACCCAAGTACCTCCATTATTTAAACATTCTGCTTTTCCTTCCGTATCTCTCATTAAGTTAGAAATAATTGGAGTAGCAATGGCTACAATAACACCAATAATAATGATTGTAACTACAGTCATGTTTGTTTCACCAGTTGCCTCTTTCACTTTCTCACCACCTAACCTATCTTAAACATTTTTATTATACCACAAAGTATAGAAAATTATCAAACAATTATACCATTGTTAATTTAAATTTGAAGTGCAACACTTTTCAATTTGCAAAAAGACATGTGAATCTGTAAAATATCTTTCGTCAC
>CALVJM010000028.1 GCA_944332155.1 uncultured Bacilli bacterium | reverse complement strand
TAGTCCTTGACTAAAACGAGTGAAAGATTAAATTTCAGTTTCAAATATTTAAGGGCAATTTACTTTTTCATTTTACAAATTTGATTATATCACACAAAAAGTATTCCCATTCTAAAAAAAATATGATATACTTAATAAGTACGGACTGTTAGCTCAGTTGGTAGAGCAACTGACTCTTGGGTATCACAATGACTGGGAGCCTATTACAGTAATGTAATATGGAAAAACCGAGCAAAAACGGTGAACGCTGAAATGCCAATACCGTGCTAACTTATAGGATGACGAAAGGCTTATAAGTAGTGTAACGCATAGAGATTGAATAAATATAATATCTCCACGAGTGTTCGGCAACCCATTGGGTTGATAAGATATGCTGAACTACATAGAATAACAATATGTAGAAATAATAGATAAAAAGCTATTATGATAACAATTTGTAATCAGTGGGTCTAGGGTTCGAGTCCCTAACAGTCCACCATTATGATTAAAAAAGCTACTTGTTAGCTTTTTATTTATATAAATTATTTCTTATTCTTGAAATCACATTTTATCAATGATTAACAAAAAAACTTTTTTTCGTTAAAATAAAAGCGATTCTTAAACAAGAGTATCTTCATCAAAAAAACACATTGTTAAAAACTATTAAAAAATTTAAAACTGGTATTAATTATGAAAAATCCTACTATCGTATTGGTTACAACAGAAAAGTAAATGTATTAAATCGATACCGATGAAATATTTAGAAAACTGGTATATTCTAAATTACAAGATTAATATCACCTTTATAAATATTTTTACTAATTATAGAAAGGAGATAAAACATGAAAAAAACTTTAAAAGAATGTTATTACAATTTAAAAGAATTAGTCATGGAGATAAAAAAATATCAGAAGATCAAAAACGTATTAAGACTGAATCGCCATTAATAATGGCTACTAGTAAAGAAAAAATGGAAAAAAGATTAGCAGAAAATCCAGAATTATTAAGAAAAGCAATGCTTACAAAATTTAAAAGATAATATCTTGCATAAAAAGAAAGGAACTTCCTTTCTTTTTTCATTGAGATTCATTAAACTTTTTATTCTCCCCTGCTATCTATATAGTTACACTTTGCTCGTTAATAAAAACTATTCAAAATCCCTCTACATTAAAAATATAATAAATAAAGATTATAAAATTATTTTTCATTTTATATGATAACTTTTTTAATGGTATTTTCTATCAATATTATATATACATTACAAAACATAGTAAGATAATCATAGCGAGAAATGAACATGTAAAATATATAAACGAAAAAAAACGTTACAATTAAACATCGTTTCTCATGTCCAAGAAATGTAATCTATATCATATCAATATTTTAAATACTTGTTTTTTAACTAAAATTTTAAAATACTTTGAACTTTCTCATAGTCTTTTATGCATCTCAAGCCACCTGTTAAGAAATATTTATCTGTCCCTGAATCTGATGTTTTGTGACGAGTGTCCTCTTTAAATTTAAAAGTTTTTACGTTAAATATTTTCTTAATAAAACTTTGTTTTATTACAGGCGTTGTGAAGTAAGCAAGTTTAAACCAAAATTTTTCTTTTGAAGTTAACATATTTAATCTTTCTTTTTGTAACTCGAATACTTTTCTTGAACATCCTTTATAAGTTTTCCATACCTTTACAATAATAGCATCTTCTGTAATAAAATATTTAATAGTTTTCATTCTAAAAAAAGAAAAAATTACATCTCCAATATAAAAAGTTAACACTATTTGAGTAGGAAACCTCATAGTAAAATCTAAAAGCCAATACCAAATAAATACAGCAATTGATAAAATTAAATTATCATCTATAAAAAAACATAATTGATGAGGTTTACTAATCCACAAACATTCTTTTGAATATTATCATTTTACATTAAAATTATAGCATGAAATCTTAAAGAAGTCTAATAGTATTATTATATGTTTAATTGGAATAATACACGGTTAAAAAGTACTTCCAAATTTATAGAAACTAAATAAAGAATTGAAAAATAACATAGTTATTATGTATGACGAAACAATAAAAAGAGCATCAAGCATGTATGTAGTTAATAGTATTGCAAAAGAATCTTCCTAATTAACCTATAATCATCAAACTTAAGAGATTATAACAAAAAATTCTAGAAATAATTTTTAGTATTTTTTTCTTATACAAATTAGTATATAATGGAAATAGGAGGATAAATGTTTATGAAAAAAATAGGATTAGTATTATTCATGAGTTTATTATTACTAACAGGATGCACCAAAGAAGAAAATGGAGTTTTAACGTGTACTCGTACAGCAAAACAAGGAAATATAGATCTTTCTTTGAACTACAAGATTACTTATACAGGGGAATATGTCAATACCATTGAAACAACAGAAATCGTGAAAAGTGAGGATCAAAATACTTTAAATCTTTATAAATCACAGATTGAAAATGTATATAAACCCTATAAAGAAATTGATTATTATGAAAATGAAATCACTTTAGAAGGAAATACTCTTACTAGCAAAACGACTATTGATTATGAACACATTAACACAGACAAACTCATTGAAATCGATTCTGCCAACGAACAAATTCTAAAAGATGGAAAAGCAAAAGTATCTGATTTTCGTACTATGTATGAAAATATAGGTGCAAGTTGTAAATAATAAAAGAGTTCATCGAACTCTTTTATTTTTTTCTTTAACGAATGTTTTAATGCATAATTTAATTTATTATACCTCAAAAAATGTTTAAAACAAAAAAAACAGTTCACTATAGATATAGGTGATGATATGAAAAATAAATCTATATGGAAAATAGATGATGTAAATCCAGAAGTTTCTTTACAACAAGATATTAATGTCGATGTAGCTATTATTGGTGGTGGACTAGCAGGAATCATGACTGCTTACCATTTAAGAAATTGTTCTAAGAAGATAGTATTATTAGAAAAGGATACTGTAGGGTCAGGACTTAGTTCTTCAACTACAGGTAAACTTACTTATTTACAAAATCAAATGTATCCAAATATTGCAAAAAGTCGTTCAAAAGAAGAAGCTAAACTTTATTTTGAAAGTCAAAAAGAAGCACTAAAACTAGCTAAAAGTATTATTCTAAAACATAATATAAATTGTAATCTTACACCAGTTGCTAGTTATCTCTTTGCAAGTGTTGATAATAAGGAATTAAAAGAGGAAAAATCTTTCTTAAAAGAAGTTCAATGCCCTTTTGAAGAATGTAAGGAATTACCTATTTCTTTTCCTTGTAAAGAAGCTATTTTTGTTCATGATACATATTGTTTTCACCCAGTTAAATTCATTCAGGAAATAAAAAAATTAGTGATGAATTCTTCAATTCAAATTTATGAAAATACGCGTGTAACAGCGCTAGATCAAGAGAATGAAGATTATCTTATTTTTACAGAAAATCATAAAGTCAAAGCAAAACAAGTAATTATTACTAGTCACTATCCTTTTTTTGTTATTCCAAAACTATTACCTCTGCAATTAAAATTAGAAAAATCTTATCTACTAGAAGCTAAAAAGGAAAATGAGCCAAACTTTTTAGCTATAAGTACAGATGCCCCCAACTATACCTTTAGAATTGATGATGAACACTTTGTTTTTGGTGGATATTCTCATAATTTAGCTAGTAAATTAGATTATCAAAAACAAAAAGATGAAATGATGAATACCTTTAAAAGACATTTTAATAACGAGATTCGTTATGTATGGTCCGCACACGATATTACATCAAAAGATCATATACCTTTAATTGGTCCTTTAAATAATAATCATCCTAATTTATTAATCGCAACTGCCTTTCATAAATGGGGAATGACAAACAGCTTTATAGCTAGTAAGATCTTATCAGATTATATTCTAGAAAAAGAAAATCGTTACTCTACTCTTTTCTCTCCTACTAGAAAACCAACTTTTAAAGGAACAATGGACGCTACTATGAATGATATGGTTATTGGTGGAAGATATCTTCAAACAAAGATGAAAGAACAACAACCATTCTATAAAAATATTCATTTTGAACTACATGATGATGAAGAAATTGCTGTTTACACTGATGAAAACGGAAAAGAACATAAAATCGTTTATCGATGTCCACATTTAAAAAGTGGCTTAATATTTGATGAAAGTGAAAAGATATGGATATGTCCTGCCCATGGATCAAAATTTGATATTGACGGAAATTTGTTAGAAGGTCCTTCTACTTGTGATATTACATACAAAAAATAAGACAAAACGTCTTATTTTAATTTACTAAATTTTAGTTTTCCTTTTGAACCTTTAAGTCCATTAAAATTACTTAAAACATTAGTATCAAATGAGGTTGTCTTTTTCTTTTCTTTCTTAAAATCTTTAATAGCTAAAGTAATTAACTCATCTAATAGCTTTGTATAACTTTTACCAACTGGTTCCCATAAATAGAAAGATAATGATCCAGGAATGGTATTTGGTTCATTTATATACACTTTTTTTGTTTTTTTATCAATTAAGAAATCGATACGACATACACCACTTAAATTTAATGCACAAAAAGCAGCTTTCGCAATTTCTTCAATTTTAGTACGCATTTTATCATCTACACGAGCAGGAATAATGCGATTAGTTGCGACCATACCTTTAGTCTTTCCACCTTTACCATTACCAATATATTTGTCTTGATAAGTTAAAAATTCATCACTACTCATAACTTCCTCTAAAGCACCTGTGGTTTGATACTCATAATTTCCTAACACACTACAGTTTACCTCAATTAAGTTCTCAACAGCTTTTTCAACGATAATTTTATTATCATATTTAATCGCATCCATAATCGCTTCATCTAAACTACTTTCATCTTTGACAACAGATATTCCAATACTACTTCCTAAATTGGCTGGTTTAACAATAACAGGGTATCCTACTTTAGATATACGACTTGCGATTTCTTCTTTACTATCCAAATATTCTGAGTCATAAAACCAAGTATAATCAACTACTGGTAATTTCATAGCTTCAAAAATTTGTTTCATAACTACTTTATCTTGTCCTAAAGCAGATCCTAATACATGACTCCCTACATAAGGAATTCCAATAGTATCTAAATAACCAGCTAAAGTTCCATCTTCAACATGATTACCATGCACAATCGGAAAAATAATATCTAATTCAGCCACTTTTCTTTTAAACAAACCTTTGACTGCTTGTAGAGAAAATACTCCATTTTGATTATATAAAACTACTTGTTTTGCATAACGTTTTAATTCTTCAAAATCTTTATAAACATCCATATCCATAAGCATTTTCCCAGTATACCATTGTCTGTCTTTTGTCATATAGATAGGAATAATTTCATATTTATCTTGATTTATATTTTTCATAGCTTGAACAGCTGAAATAATACTTATTTCATGTTCTACACTAGGTCCACCAAATAATACTCCTAATTTAATTTTCATTATCTCAACTCCTATTTCTTTTCATTAAATAAATCTGGTAAATCATTTTCAATTAAAATATAAGTCTCATCTTTAGCTAAACGATGCATCAATACAAAACCTTCTTTTACATCATTAATAACATGGATTTTCTTTTCATTGTATTTCTTTGATAATAATCCATCATAAATTGGTTTGGTTTGTTCGGCACCTACTAAAATTACTTCATCACAAACATCAGCTATATATTGTCCAAACTTCATATTTAATTCATATTGTTGTGGTCCTAACTCAATCATACCTGGAGTGATAATAATCTTTTTCCCAGGCATTAAGTCTAACACATCTAAAGCCATTTTAGAACCTACAGGATTAGAATTATATGCATCATCTATAATATTTAATGTACCCACTTTTTTAAGTTCTAAACGATGCTCGATACTGTTTACTTTTTTTACACCTGTCTGTAATTGTTCAATAGATAATCCTAATTCTTTACCTAATGCAATACTAGCTAAAATATTATAAATATTATGTTTTCCTAATAATCTTGTCGTAAAAGGATATAATTTATCATCTCCTTTAAACTTGACATTAAAACTAGTTCCTTTGCCAGATAATTTAATATCTGTTGCCCAAACATCAACATTGCTTTCTTCAATAGCAATCCATAATATTTTACAATTATTTTTTAATTCATATGAAACTTGATATGGATCATCCGCATTTAATATTCCTACTCCATCAGATGGTAAAGATTCAATAAGTTCAAATTTACCACTTTGAATATTTTCTTGGCTACCAAATGATTCCAAATGAGCCGTTCCTATGGTAGTTAAAATTCCATATTTAGGGTGAACTAAATCACATAATTCTTGAATTTCTCCCATTTTAAAGGCTCCCATTTCAGCAATAAAATAATCACTAAATTTATCTAAGTAATTATTAATACTAATAATTAAACCTATAGGTGTATTAAAGTTTTTAGGTGTTGGAAAAACATTATAACGTACACTTAAAATATCATTTAAAATATTCTTACTACTCGTTTTACCATAACTTCCAGTAATACCTATAACATCTAAATTATTAATAGATTTCAATTTTCTCATTGCTTGATATTTAAAATGATTAAAAACAGCTTTTTCAACTGGTTTATTAATAAATTCAGCAGTCATAACTACAAAAGGATTTAAATAAACTAATAAACCTAAAAAGACATAATAATAAGTTAGAAGATGGGCATCATAAACCCATGCCATAGCAATAATTGGTATAAGATATAAAATAGCTGTTGTAACTAACAAACGTTTTACACGAGCCGTAATTTTTAACGGTACTTTGACTTGTTCTTTTTTAGTTGTTCGAACAAATAAATACATAACAATTAAATAGAAAACAATAAAAAGTAACATTGATAATTTTTCTTGAATGAACAAAAAGCACAAAAACATAATAAAGAAAGCATCAATATCAACAAAAACCTTATATGGGTTCTTTAAAATCCATTTCAAATAACGTTGGTCTAAATTATACCAATTTAATTGTAGCATGTGCATAGACTTTTTTGTTTTTAACCAAAGATAAACTCCAAATGGTATTAATGATACTAAAAAATATAACATATTTTATTCCTCCCTCATAAATTGTCTAATCACACTAACTGTTTGATTAAGACGTTCTAAATAAGCATAATGCGTACACCCTTCATATTCAACTACACCAGCATTTGGTATCATACTTTCCAATTCATATGCACGTGCCAAAGGCACAGCTTCATCCATTGTCCCCCAAATAAGTAAAGTTGGTACAGTGATTTTTTTTATTTCCTCAGTAATATCTAAATTGACATGATTAACCAAAATTTGACGCATAATCGGGCTAGCATTACGGTAATCAGTTGAACCCATATGTTGTTTTGCCCAATTTTCAAGCTTGTTCAATCCTGGTACTTTTTTCAAAGCTTTTAAACATCTTGTCTTTAATGATAACTTTTGTATTTCTTTTTTAAATGGTGCAGCTAAAATAATTAATTTTTTAACCTCGTATTTTGATGCATATAATAAACTAATTTTACCACCAAAAGAATGCCCAACTAACACTGGTTGCTTAATTTTTAATGAAGTGATAAGTGTATGAACAGCTTCAACATAATTATATAAATTCCAAACTTCTTTTGGTTCTTCACTATTACCATGACCTGGTAAATCAATAACTAAAATCTGATATTCCTTCGATAACGAATCTCCTAAAGGTTTCATCATTTGAATATTTTGACCCCAACCATGTAACAAAACAATTGTTTTTTCCTGTTTATTCCCATAAAGTTCATAATTTATTTTGACTTTATTAACTTCCTTTATCACTTAAATCACCATTAATATTATATCATGTTTTCTGTTATTAATAAAGAAAAAAGAAAGATTAACTTTCTTTTCTATCATCAAGATTTACATTATTTAAGTTTTCATCGGATTGAACATGATTCATATTTTCATTGACACTTTGAACTGAATTTATAGAATTTAAGTTTTCACTAGTGTTGACATTGTTTAAATCTTCAAAAATGTTTGTATTATTAATCGTATTTGTCATATCTTTAGTAGTATTGACTTCACTGTTCGTACTAGTTGTATTTTCAACTGTATTTATATCTCCAAAAATATTCATACTACCTGTATTTTCTACTGGGCTAGCAGTATTATTATTCTCAGTAATATTTGAATCATTAATACTTTGATTTACCATTGAATTTACATTATTTTCATTAGTTGTATTTTCAATTGGATTTACAGGATTTGTATTCGCTGGAGAATTTGTTGATGCAGTCATTGCAGGTTGACTATTATTTTTTTTGTTTTTCTTGTTTTTAGTGATTAATAAGACAATTACTATAAGAACAACAAGTAAAGCTACTCCCACAATAAGCATTGTATAATTGTTATTATTTAAAGCAAATTCTAATTCAATATTTTGTGTACTTGTACTCAATAAATTCCATGTTAAAGTCTTACCATCTTCAGATACCTCTGTAGCATTATGACTTATTGGTTTTTCTGGTAAAGTAACTTTATACTGAATAATCATTCCTACATTCATGCTTTCTAATTCTTCAGTCTCTTCTGTATCATTATATTTCATATTTAATTGATAAACATTTCCATTTTTAGTAAAAACAACTTTATCTGATATTTCAGCAAACTCTTCTAATGAGAAATTGGCTTCGGAACCAGTTATGTCATCAATATTATCAATTTTTTTACTATATTTAGATCCTTTTAACCCATCTTCTTCATAACGTGATACTTGAAATCCATATTCAACTAAATCTTTTTCTGAATCATCACTTTGCAAATTACTTTCTATGTAATCCCATTGTTCCTCTTCAGTATAAGTTTCTGTTCCATCTCCGCCATTTTCAGACGAAATAGCTGCATTCAATAATTCATCATCCATGCCCACAATCACATTGAAATCCATTGATTTGTCACTATGAATATTCATTCCATACTCCATTTTCATAGTACATCCCGTTAACAGTAGCATACTAATTGCAAATAAAGCAATTATTTTTTTACCCTTTTTCATAAAC
Organism: uncultured Bacilli bacterium; assembly: GCA_944332155.1. GTDB lineage: Bacteria > Bacillota_I > Bacilli_A > RF39 > UBA660 > Pelethosoma. The sequence goes on along the minus strand of CALVJM010000028.1, from coordinate 5,116 downwards.
ACACTCCTCTTCCTACTATATACTACAATTTTATTTTATCATAAAACTTTTTTATTGTCATTATCAGTTCGACATATAACGACAAAAAAAAGAGAATATTTACATTCTCTTTTATTAGTAACCTATTTTTTGTCATTCATCATTTCTTTAATCGTTGTTCCTAGAGTAGCTAAATTTTGCAAATTTGAAGGAACAATAATTTTAGTTGCTTCCCCATTCGCTAAATCTTTTACAGCTTCTAAACTTTTTAATGTTAACACGCTTTGATCAGCTTTAGCTTCTTTTAATAAACGAATTCCTTCAGCTTCAGCTTGTTTTAATTTAAGTAGTGCTTCTGCTTCACCCTCGGCAATACGAATTTGACTTTCCTTATTAGCTTCAGCACGTAAGATTGCACTCTCTTTTTCTCCTTCAGCAATTAAAATACTTGATTTTTTCTCTCCTTCGGCTTGAAGAATTTTTTCACGACGTTCACGCTCTGCACGCATTTGTTTTTCCATTGCTTCCTGAATATCTCTCGGTGGAATAATATTTTTCACTTCAACACGATTTACTTTGATTCCCCATGGATCAGTAGCTTCATCTAAAATAGAACGCATCTTTGTATTAATAATATCTCTACTTGTTAAAGTTTGATCTAATTCCAATTCACCAATAATATTTCTTAATGTTGTAGCTGTTAAAGTTTCAATAGCCGCTATTGGGTCAACAACTCCATAAGTATATAATTTGGGATCGGTAATTTGAAAATAAACAACCGTATCTATTTGCATAGTTACATTATCTTTTGTAATTACTGGTTGAGGAGGAAAGTCTTTTACAATTTCTTTTAAAGTTACTCGATTGGCAATACGATCTAGAAAAGGAATCTTTACATGTAATCCATTTCCCCATGTGGTATAGTAAGATCCAATACGCTCTACTACATAAGCTTTAGCTTGTGGCACAACTTTAATATTTGGTAATACCAAAATAGCCACTAAAATTAAAATAATAATCAAAACACTCATTTTATTTGCCTACTTTCTCAACTTTTAATTTGACCCCTTCGATGGCCAATATCTTAACATCACTATCTACAGAAATGGTCTTATCAGCATACGCCGTCCATACTTTTCCATCTACTTTAACTGCTCCATTTTTTCTCTTGGTGATTTTTTCTACAACATATCCTTGCATACCAATAATACGATCTAAATTTGTTTTTTCTCGATGTTCATTTACTAATGCTTGTAATTTACTTTTTGTGGTTATTAGTAAGAAAATTCCTAAAACAACAAATACGCCTAATTGAATTAGAAAATTATCAATAAAAAATGATAAAACTAATGCGACTAAACCACTTGCTACAAACCAAATAGTAGTTAAATTAATCGTTGTAATCTCTGCAATAGCTAGCAAAATAATAATCAAAACCCATAAATAACTCATATACTTTCACCTAGTTCCATTATACTCTGAAAAAATTATTTTTACAACAAAAAAACTGTTTTAAACAGTCTTTTCTTGAATAGAATATGTTTTTTTTAAATCATTTATTTGATTTTTATCTAACCACACAAGTATTTTAGATAATGGTAGTCCATGAATTTCATACTCTTGTTTATCATGAATGAATCCATAGTGATTTAATAAAAATAAATATCGATTTTGCATTTCTGCGCAATTTTCGGTAATAGGTAAAGTAGTATCAAAATTATAGTATTTTTGATTAATACGTTCTTCGTAAATTAAAGAAAACATCGGATATGCACGTAAAATAACAATATTAGGGAATCGTTCATGAAGATTATTAGTATTAACGCCATCATCTTGTAAATCAATTTCATATAATACTTCTTCAATTTCGGATGATTGATCTGCAAATACAGTTTGCGTAGACTCTGGTGTCGATAAAAAAATGGAAAAACAAAAAGACAAAAATAAAGCACTACATAACAAAGTTAGTATTTTTTTCATACATCACCTCATTACGTAGTGTGTTCTCTTTTTTCTTTTTTAAACTTATTATTTAGATTTTTTAGTATTTTCTGCTAATTCTTCTTCCACGCTCAATTCATGATTATGCAAATTAGTAGCTTGATCGAAAACAATCTGAGGATCTATACCTTGAGCTCGTAATTGTTCTACAAGTTGTTTCATTGCTAAAAGATCATCTTTAGTTGCTTCTTTTTCTACATTTACAGTATCATTATTTTCTTGTTCTTGTTCATGTTGAGAAATATTTTCTTGTTCTTGTTCGTGTTGAGAAATATTTTCTTGTTCTTGTTCGTGTTGAGAATTATTTTTTTGTTCTTGTTCATGTTGAAAATTATTTTCTTGTTCTTCAGTTTTTACAATATTATCTTCTTCTGTTTTTCCGGTATCCTGTTTAATATGTTTACCAGTTATATTATATTTTGTATTTAATAATGCTTTTAATCGAAGATTATTTTCTGCTTCATTTAAAATAATATTTTTTATATTTTCAGGAATATCATTTAAATCTGTTGCTGATTTAATATATCTTTCTAAAAGATAAAAATTCATTTTTTGATTATCAGTATATAATTTTTGTACTTTCATACGTTCGTCTTTAATATTATTTAAATCTGTTTGTAAATTACCAAGTTCTTGATTTATATTCATAAGTGTTTTTTGTTTATACATATCTTTTAGATTTTCTGTAGATTGTTGTATTTGTTCATCAGCTATTTGGTCTAAACTTTTTTCTATTTTTTTAATTTCTGCATTAAATTGCTTAGATTCAGGTAAAGATTCTAAAATAGCTTTAATCTGAATTCCTACAACACATTTCTGTGAATCAATTCTATTTAATTGTTTTTGTAAATCCTCAGCATCATCCACTACTTTTTGTATTTCTTTTGCCAATTCATTAGAAGATAACTTTTTAACCTGTCTTTTTTTCTTACGAAGTTCAACATTTTGGGTAAGAGGTTTTAAGATGCGAACAGCTTTTTCTGGAAGTTTAATTTTCTTGTTTCCTTTTTCTTTTAATTCAACATCAGTTATATCCTCTAACTCTCTTTCATCAATAGATCCTTCTATATATTGTTCACTGCGAGCACTGTATGCTTTTACAAGTTGTAATAATTCTTCAATGACTTTTGGATCCGTATTAACTTGAGGATTATATAACTCATTATATGTCTTGTCTAACACTTCTTTTTGAGATTCATTGAAATTTTCTACTTGTTTTTTCTTACGCCAATGTAATAGTTTGTTTATCACTGATTCATTAAGTTTAATTGGTTTATAATTTTCTTCAAAGAATTGTTCCTTTGTTGGAATTGGTGTTTCATCATGTAAAATGAAAATACTTTCCTCCTCTTCTTTCTCAGGAGACAATTTAATAGATTGTGCCTGTTCAAAAAGTTTATAACAATCTTGAGCATAACCATTACTTAACCATTCAACCGGATTTAGACTTTCTAATATATTCAATTGTGTTGAAGCTTCATCACCTACTTTTTGTTTTACTTCTTCTTTCAATAAATCTCTCATCTTTTGTGGTACTGTTAAAGCGCTCTGAACTAACTGTTCAATATAATCAGATACAGATTGTTCTCCCAATTTTAACACCACATTTTGAGATGCTTGTTTAGTAGGTTCATATAAATTACTTAACTGATTATGTAATAATTGATCTAATTCTTCAATCATTTGTTTTTCTTGCTTATTTAAATTTAAAACGTCTTTTTTTGATACAATCGCAAAAAGTTGAGCTAGTGAATCAGACAAATTGTCATCCATACTCTTTTTACATACTAATATTGGTTTTATTAATTCTTGAATCTCTCGTGCTTGATTTAATAATTGTTTCTCATCTTCAGTTAATTTTATGTTTTTGTTTTCATATGTAAATAAAACATGGTTTAAAGTTTGAACAAGTGCTTTATAATCAACACTCATTTCTGTTAGTGTAGATGGAACAACATATGTAATTAATTGATCAAACTCTTGAATACATTTTTCTGTATTGTTTTTTAATATTTCAAAAGTTTGTTGACGTTTTGCTTGTTCTAATCGATTTTTTTCTTCTAATTCTTGATTTTTTTCTTCTTTAAAATCAATAACTGAAGATTCATCAACATTTATTTTTGACTCGAAATTAATTTTAGATTGAAGATTTTTGTTTTCGTTGGCTCTTTGAAAAAAATTCATTAAGTCTTTATAAAAACATTGTTGTAAAATTTCTTTTTCTTCGTCGCTCCATTTCTCACTTCCATAAGTATCTTTTTGAATTTGCGGATTATCCCAAATTTTACGCATTAAAGACGGTGAAATAGAGTGATACATTTTCATTTCACTAATCATACTAAGACAAATTGAATGGTCAAGATTATAAGCTGCTTCAAAATCGTGAAAAGTGTCAAAATTATTAAATGGAACACTTTTTAACTCAACAACCATATCATCTTCCATTTGATGAGAAACCACTAAAGGTTCATTTTCTTTTATTTCTTCTTGGGTTACTTGCATATATAAATCAGGATTGTTAAGAATCGCATCTAGCTCCTTTACTGCATCATCGTTTCCACCCATCGCAATCATCTTAGTTCCATCATATACTGTACGCTTATTTTCAATATCAGAAAAAATAGTATCTCGTGTATATTCTGGTACATTATATTTATCAAATAATACAACAAGTTGGTTTTTTAATGTCGGATTTATCATCAATCTCACTCCTTATTTTCTTTAATTACCATACGCATTACGTCTTTAATTTTAGTCCACTCTTCGTCAGATTCTATACCTTCTAAATGATATTCATCATTATTTTTTACAACTGTAGAAGTATAAACTGTAACTAAACCACGTTCATCCTTTTCATTTAAAGTATAAATCACATAGTCTTTTCCATTTTCTTTTAAAGTAAAATACAATAACACATCTGCTTCAGCAGTAGTTCCGTCATCTTTTACTATTTTAATTTTTTCTTGGTCTTTCATTCTATTTCCTCCCTTATCTCTTATCTGTTTAATTATATCATATTAATAGAAAAAGCACAATTAATTAATTGTGTTTTTTACTATTTTCTCACTTGTAAAAGTAAATTCCACTGTATGATGGAATTTAAGTGTTCACACTTTAATAGTGGAATTTAGTTGTT
>CALVJM010000027.1 GCA_944332155.1 uncultured Bacilli bacterium | reverse complement strand
TTTATCTTAAAAATATAATTTTTCTTCTTTTTTTCTTACTTCTTTTAAATTCAGTAAAATTTATTCTATTTTACTGACCCCTCACCATGTATAAACGTTTACAAATTACTAAAATCCCATTATGAAACATATAATGAAGAATATGGCACCTAACACAAATGTTAGTCTTGTCATAAATAGTTCTCCACCACGTTCTTTACGGTTTACAAATAAACGATCACTAGCTCCAGATAAAGATGCACTTTCTGCTTTTCCACTTTGCATCAATACAACAGCTATTAATAAAATACAAATAATTATTAATACAAGGTCCATAGTTTACCTCCTAACGCTATATAATAATTTATCATAATTCTAATACTTAGTCAATATAAAATGATTCTACCTTACCAACATTCTTATAATCTATGTCGATTGTAAAATTAGTGATATTTAAATTATTGTAACGACTATACCCTGATAAATCTAAAGTAATTTTTTGAATGTTATTTTCGTTGGTCGATGTTGTAATTGTTACAATTTCATTACTACTAATGGTACTAGCATAAATAATTCTCATAAATGCTGGTAATGACAATATGTATTGTTTTTCTTCTATTCCTGAGGCATAGTTTTTAGTATAATCTAAAGTTGCCTCATCAATTAGTGCTTGTAAAGTTTCAGGATTCAATTTTAGAATATCAATTTCCGATATAGGAGTTGCGACCGGTTGTTTTACACCATTCACAATTTGATATATAATTCCTTGTTCTAAATAATAGGAATTATTATTCGAAGTGTCAATAAATAAATCCACTTGATCAGCATGTTTTCCTTGATATGTAATAATCATATCATCTTTGGTGATTTTCATATCGTATTCATAATTATCTAAATCGGATAACTGAGTATAGTTTACAGTTGGAGTTTGTTCTTCGGTAGCTGGTGTAGAATTTTGACTTTGTGTCTTAATGTTCCCACGAACACCACTTACTACAAATGTAATAAATATACCATAAATACATAATAAAATAATAGCTCGCCCACGTGGAGTGGCCCAAATTTCACGAAGCTTTCGCCAAGCCATTACCAAATTATTAGAAGAATCTTTTGTTTTCTTTTCGTTCATACAAACTCCTTAACTAAACATTTTACCAATTAATGTTCCTTTATTTTCATATCCTCTAGCAAAGTCAGCTCCATTCATGCGTTTTTTACCTGATGGTTGAATGGTCTTTAACACAATTTCACCGTTATCTACTTTAACACCAATACCATCTTTATAAATCTTTGTAATTTGACCATTAAACATTTGCGGATACATTTGATCTGTCTTATAACATTCCCAAACCTTAATAATATCTCCATCTAATTTACAATAAGCTCCAGGAAAACTATTCAAACCACGTACTTGATCATATATTTGTTTTTTACTATGATTAAAATTAATATGTTCATCTTTACGATCAATGACATATCCATAGGTTGCTTCTTCATGATTTTGTGGAATACGAGGATTTGTTCCATCTAAAATAGATGGTAAGGTTTCTAATAATAAATCACGACCTAAAACACTGAGTTTATCATGTAATGTTTCAGCTGTATCCGTTTCTGTAATTTCAATCTCTTTTTGGGAAATCATATCTCCTTCATCCATTTTTTCATTCATATACATGATTGTAATTCCCGTCTTTTTATATCCATTCATAATAGCACGATGAATAGGTGCCCCACCACGTAATTTAGGTAATAAAGAAGCATGAACATTAATGCATCCTAAACGTGGTGCGAGTAATAAACCTTTTGGTAAAATTTGACCGTAGGCACACGTTATAATTAAATCTGGTTCTAACTCTAAAATCTGTTCTGTAATATCACGAATTTTCTCTGGTTGTAAAATTAATAAAGTGTGTTCTAAAGCAACTTGCTTTACTGGTGAGTAAGTTACTTTACCCCCACGACCATTTACTCTATCAGGCTGTGTAATAACCGCTCTAACTTTGTATTTTTCCAATAATCCTTTTAATACTGTCGCACTAAATTCTGGAGTTCCCATATAAACAATCTTTAATTCTTTTTCTACATGTAAATCTTCTAAATTAAATTCTTTTTCTTCCATGTTCATCACCATTCTTATTATACTATATTTTTTTTATTTTTTAAATATGAAGTGGATTAACATCCATTTCTACTTGTACTTGACGATTCTTTTTATAATGTTGATTTAAATAATCAATAGGTTTTCTAATTTCTTCACTCTTCTTATACTTTATCACTATTTGCATATGATATACATTATTTATCTTAGGAATATTAGCCATACCTGGACCTAACACTGTTACGGAGTGAAGTTCACGATGTAAGAAACTAGTAATTTTATGAGCTTCTTCGTTAATTTTATCATAATTTTTACCTTTTAAACGAATCACTAATAAATTAGTGAAAGGTGGATATAATAGTTTTTTACGAATCTTCATTTCTTGTTGATAAAAGGTTTCATAATCGTGTTTGGCGGCTAATACGATACTATAATGATTTATGTTGAAACCTTGTATATAAACAAATCCTTTCTTTTCTCCACGTCCTGCTCGTCCGGCAACTTGATTTAGAAGTTGAAAAGTTCTTTCACTACTTCTAAAATCTGGAATATTTAAACTGGCATCTCCATTCAAGACTCCAACTAATGTTACATTAGGAAAATCTAATCCTTTAGATATCATTTGTGTACCAATTAAAATATCATATTCATGATGACGAAATTGCCGAATCATACGTTCATGTGAACCTTTTCGCGTCGTAGTGTCGGTATCCATACGTAAAACACGAGCATTGGGAAATAATTCATGAGTTAATTGTTCCAATCTTTCGGTTCCCATCCCATATTCATTAATATTGGTACTATGACATTCTGGACATGTGTGATAACGTGGATGTATATATCCACAATAATGACATCGCATAGCGTTTGCTTTTTTATGGTAAGTTAAGGGAATATCACAATTAGGACATTTATGAGTAAAACCACATTCTTTACAAGTGATAATAGTTGAGAAACCACGACGATTTAACAATAATATAATTTGTTCTCCTTTTTGTAAACATTCATTAATATGATTAAATAATGGTTTAGAAATTACTTTATATTGAGTTCGCATCATTTCTTTCATATCAATCATTTGAACTGTTGGCAGTGATTTATTGATACGCTCTTTTAAAGTAAGTAATTCGTAAATACCTAATTTAGCTCTTGTATAACTTTCTATAGAAGGTGTCGCACTTCCTAACACTAATGGACAATGGTGATATTGAGCTCGCCATAAAGCAATATCTATGGCATGATAACGAGGATTATTATCTTGACGATAAGTGTCTGTTTGTTCCTCATCAATAATAATACACCCTAAATTCGTTAAGGGAGCAAATATCGCACTGCGCGCACCTATAACAATTGATACCTCTTGACGCTCAATCTTACGCCATTCATCATATTTTTCACCATTAGATAAACGACTATGTAAAATGGCTACTTGATTTCCAAAGCGACGTTTAAATAAATCTACCATTTGTGGCGTTAAACTAATTTCAGGAACTAAAACAATCGTTTCTTTCTTTTCTGTTAACATATTTTCAATAATATGCATATATACTTCCGTTTTCCCACTTCCCGTTACACCAAAAAGTAAGAAAGGTTGAAATTGATTCTTCTTATCTAATACTTTTTGAACTACTATTTGTTGTTCACTAGTTAACTCTACGCGATGATCTTCGGTAGATAATTGTTCTAAAAGACGATATACTTCTCGTTCCTTTTCTTCAATTACACCTATCTTTAACAATGTTTTAACAGAGCTTAATGAAATCTTATTTGCTTCTTTTTTTAATATTTCTTTTCCTTGAATAAAAAGAGATAATATTTCTTTTTGGGAAGCATTTTTACCAGTATAATTAGGATCTTTTAAATACAAATAACTTTCATATTTTTTAGGAACTTGAAATCCTTGATGAGCTTTTAATGCAGCTGGTAACATTGTTTGATAACAGCTACTTAAACTCGCATATGTTTTTTTATGCATATATTTTCCTAATAGCAATTGTTCTTCATTTAATACCGGATGATGATCAGTAACATTTATAATATCTTTAGTCTCATATTCTGGTTTTTCATGATGAACTTTTATAATAAAGCCTTCTAATGTTTGTTTTCCAAAGGGAATAGTCACACGTTTTCCTACAACTATTTCTTTTTCTAAAGAAATAGGAACATGATAAGTAAATGTTTGATCTACTTGACGACTTGTTATTTCTACTAATACTTCTACATACATGACTATCACCTATTCTTATTTTATCATAAAAATTTTTATTTTCTGTAAAATTCATTATAAGTAAAAGTCTTATTTTCGTAAGACTTTTTCAATTTGTTTGATATATGGCGATGAGATATGTTGTAATGTCAGTACATCTTTTAAATAAAGATCTAAATACTGCATCATGGTGGCATCAAATTCAATCATTCTTCCATATTTATGTTGATATAATTGGGAAATTAATTTCCATATTTCCATTTTTTTCTTAGTGGATTCTATATCATAAGAAACATAATCACTCTGACTTTCATCAGATAAAAATCCGCGTTCTAAAGCTTCTTCAATAAGTGATTTTTTTACATATTCTAACTCATTTACAAAACTTCTAACTGGGTAGTATCCATTTCTAATAATTTTTGTAATGTTTTTCTATTCTTTTTCATTTTTTATAATCCTTTACTTTTATTTTTTTCTGTTTGTTATACAAGAATGATTCTTTAGGCCCTACTATATAGTTACTTCGATAAACCATATTATTTCCTAGTGTTTCTCGAATATAACTCTTAATTTTTCGACGTACTTCTTTTGGTTCTTTACGTGCTAATTCCATTAGTATGATATCGACATCCACGATAATACGAGAAAGTTTCAAATCTTTGTATAGCTCTTTATTAAAATACATACTTAACTTTACAAACAATTCATAAAACTCCCTTTGACTCATCTTTGTTCTTAAAAGATGGTAAATATCTTTATGATGACTAAGTTGAACCGCAGATAAAAAGTTATTATCTGGAAATAATTCAAATAATATTTTAACAACAATCACAAAAAAATCATATTCATTTTCTTCCGTAACTTGAAAATATGGTTCGTATTCACGATTCGTTAGTTCGGTAAGGCCTTCGTGAAACCAATGATAAATAGTAGGTGCAAAAAATGTTGTTTGATATTGAAATAAATGGCTGAATTCATGACGTAACAAATACTTGTAACGACTTTGGGGAATTTCTAAATCGATTAAAACTTTATTATTTTCCACATCGTACTGTCCATCTAATCCTTCTAAATTATGACGCTCAATGGTAACTGTTGAAAGACGTTCTTTTAAAATGTCAATATATCCAGCTTTGCCTTTTTCTAAAGAAATCAGATTGTGTAAAATAATCTTTTCCTCATTTTTTAGATTACCATTTTTTTCTACGGTTGAGTGTAATTCCTTTAATTCATTTTCGGTAAAAGAAGAAGTAAAACGGCTTCTTTTTACTTTACGATAATAAAAACATTGTTTTAGAATGTCAAAAAGATACTCAATATTAGAAAAAAGTGAGCTTTGTTCATTTAAAATTTCCTTAGAGGCCGGAAAAAAAATACCGTCTTTTCTTTCAAATAACTCTATTTCTTTTAAAACTTTATGATAATAGATAAAGATTTTCTTCTGATTAATGAATGCAGTCCCACAATAGATGTATTTTTCTTTTTCCATAATATCACCAATGTATATTATTATAACATAGAAAAAGAAGAATTATTCACTTAATTCTTCTTCAATACGCATTAATTGATTATACTTACAAATACGATCAGTTCTTGACATAGATCCTGTTTTAATTTGTCCTAAATCAAGACCTACTGCTAAGTCAGCTATAGTTGTATCTTCAGTTTCACCACTACGATGAGAAATAATTGTTTTATATCCATTTTGACGAGCAAGTTCAATTGTTTCTAATGTCTCAGTAATTGTTCCAATTTGGTTAACTTTTAATAAAATAGCATTTCCAGCACCCATTTCAATTCCTTTTTCAAGACATTTTTTATTCGTTACGAATAAATCATCGCCAACTAATTGAATACGATCTCCTAACTTCTCAGTCACTAATTTAAATCCATCCCAATCATTTTCATCTACTGGATCTTCAATAGAAATAATTGGATATTTATTAACAAGTTCTACATAGAAGTCAATTAATTCTTCGGTAGTTAAACTTCTATTTTCTCCTGCAAGTACATATTTACCATCTTTATAAAATTCACTAGCAGCTACATCAATCGCAAGTTTAACATCAACACCTGGTGTATATCCAGCTTTGGTAATAGCTTCCATAATTAGTTCAAAGCCTTCAGTATTGCTTTCTAAGTTTGGAGCGAATCCACCTTCATCTCCTACTCCGGTTGCTAAACCTTTTTGATTTAATACACTTTTTAAATGATGAAATACTTCTGCCCCAATACGTACACGTTCATGAATCGTGTCTGCTTGTGGGATAATCATAAATTCTTGAAAATCTAATTTATTATCCGCATGAGCACCACCATTTAAAATATTCATCATTGGTACTGGTAATGTCTTTCCATTTCCTACATATGCATATAATGGTTTTCCATGATCTAAAGCAGCAGCTTTTAATGTAGCCATAGAAATACCAAGAATCGCATTGGCACCATATGTTGATTTGGTTTCAGTACCATCTGCTTTAATCATAGCTTCATCAATTGCTCGTTGATTATCTGCATCCATACCAACAACTACTTGTTTTAATGGTCCATTTACATTATTAACAGCTTGTAAAACTCCTTTTCCCATGAAACGTCTTCCACCATCACGAAGTTCTAAAGCTTCTCTTTCTCCTGTAGAAGCTCCACTTGGAACCATAGCTCTACCCATAATTCCATTTTCTAAAATAACATCTACTTCAACAGTAGGATTTCCACGTGAATCTAATACTTCACGTCCTTTAATATCTTTAATTTTTGTCATTATTTATTCCTCCATTTTCCATTTATTATTATACCTCATAGATAAATATTGGTAAAGATATTCTGGTCATTTTAAGAAAAATAAGACCTGAAATTTAGATCTTATTACTTTTTGAAAAAACTTGTCATCTGAATTATCTACATTAATTCACAATACACTTGATCCACATACTCTTTTTTCCAACATAATACTTTATTTGATGTCATGTAATACTTTTTGAATTGTATTAGAAAAATTATCAAAGTCTACATCATACCACATAATATTCATTTGATTACGAAACCAAGTATATTGTCTTTTCGCATAGTTTCTACTATGTTGCTTTATTTTATCAATACACTCTTCTAATGAACTATCACCATCAAAATATGGAAATAACTCTTTATACCCTATTGGAGTCATTACCGCTTTACTACGAATTCCTGTTGAATAAATCATTTTTGCCTCTTCTAATAATCCATTTTGAAGCATTACATCAACACGCTTATTAATGCGATTATATAAGGTTTCTCGATCTGTAGTAAGTCCAATCCATGTTACATCATATAAACAAGTCTCTGTTTTTTCTTTTTCACTATAGGGTTGGTGATGATTCTTTATATAAGTAAGCGCACGTTCAATACGTTTACGATTGTGAGGATGAATTTCTGTTTGTGGGTCTTCTTGGAGTAATTGTTGATACAATTCTTCTGTCGTATAATCTTCATAATTTTCTTTTACTTCCTCATGATCAAATTGATAATCATAAAGAGCGGCTTTGATATAAAAACCAGTACCTCCAACTAAAATAGGCATTTTACCACGTTGATGAATCTCTTGAATTTTTTTGCGAACATCTTTTTGAAAATCATAAACACTATAATCTTCTTCTAACTCTTTTATATCTAATAAATGATGAGGAATTCCTTCTTGTTCTTCAGGAGTTGCTTTCGCTGTCGCAATATTCATATACTTATATACTTGCGTACTATCTGCGTTGATTATCTCACCATTCAACTGTTTAGCTATCGCAATACTTAAAGCGGTTTTCCCTACTGCGGTTGGACCTACAATTACGATTACCTTTTCCATATCATCACCTTATTCTATCAACAAAATATTGATTATTTTATAAACATACTATCACCAAAAGAAAAGAATCGATATTTATGTTTAACAGCTTCAGCGTATGCTTTCATAATATTTTCTTTTCCCGCTAAAGCACTTACTAACATCACTAAGGTTGACTTTGGTAAGTGAAAGTTTGTAACTAATGCATCAATAGCTTTAAATTGATAGCCTGGATATATAAATATTTCTGTGTTTCCACTACATTCTTTAAACGTTCCATATAAAGACATAATTGTTTCTAAAGTACGAACAGAAGTTGTTCCTACACTAATAATACGACGATGTTCTTGTTTAGCCAAATTTAATATATCTGCGGTTTCTTTGCTCATATGGTAGTATTCAGAATGCATTTTATGTTTGGTAACATCTTCGACATTGACTGGACGGAAAGTACCAAGTCCCACATGTAAAGTAACTGGAGCAATAATGATACCTTTATCACGAATACGATTTAGTAACTCTTCTGTAAAATGAAGTCCTGCTGTAGGGGCAGCTGCACTACCACTATTTTTTGCATATACCGTTTGATAACGATCTTTTTCTTTTAACTTTTCATGAATATATGGAGGTAATGGCATCTCCCCTAATTCATCCAATATTTCCATTAAAATACCATTATAGATTAATTTTAAATAACGAATACCATCTTCCTTAACCTCTGTACATTCCGCTTTTAATCGTCCATCGCCAAACGAAATAATAGTTCCCTCTTTTACTCTTTTCGCAGGTTTACAAAGAACTTGCCATACATCATTTCCAGTATCTTTTAACATCAACACTTCAATCGCTGCATTCGTTTCTTCTTTAATTCCATAAAGACGCGCTGGAATTACTTTAGTATCATTTAAGACTAAAACATCTCCTGGTACTAAATAATCAATAATATCGGTAAAATGTCGATGTTCTATTTCTCCGGTTTTTTTATCTAATACCAAAAACTTAGAAGCATCCCTATTTTTAAGTGGAGTCTGAGCAATTAACTCTTCAGGTAAGTAAAAATCAAAATCGTCGGTTTTCATATAATCACTTCTTTCCACTCGCATAATAGTTTTCACCTATATTATTTGTTTTTAATAGACATTTGGGCAAGTTATCATAATTTTCTATTTCGTCTAAATATAGATGAGCTCGATCTAATGCATACGCAATTTTTATAAAATTTTCAGCTTGAAAATATAATACACACTTCGCATGAATCGCAATAGATAAGGCTCCCATTATGGCACTTATACGTGTATCAATATCTTGAGACATGCGATCAATTTCCTGTAAACGTTGAAAAAGCTTTTCTTTCAATTCTGGAGTTAATTTTTCTAAACTTTCCATATCCTTAATAATATTATAATAGTAAAAACGAGAGTTGAATGCTAAAGTGGGATGTGTCATCACAAATAAATATAATCTATGTTGTAATTTATTAATAAATTCTTCATCTAAATAATCCATAATTAATTTTTGTTCTAATTTGTTTCTCTGTTCCATTTTACTACTCCTAACTCAAAACAATATTCTAACATACTTATTTTTCTTTTTCAATGCCTAAATGTTCATATGCTTTATCTGTGACCATACGACCACGACTCGTACGTTTTAACAAACCATTTTGTAATAAGTATGGTTCATATACATCTTCAATGGTCCCTCTTTCTTCTCCAATAGAAGAAGCCAAGGCGTCAATTCCAACTGGTCCTCCATTAAAGCGTTCAATGATTGCCTTTAATAAATTATAATCGGTACTATCTAATCCTAATTTATCAACCTTTAAACGATCAAGGGCTAGACTAGTGATTTCTTTGTTAATTACACCATCACCCATAACTAAAGCAAAATCACGAACACGTTTAAATAAACGATTCGCAATACGTGGTGTACCACGACTACGATGAGCTAATTCAATCGCTGCTTCTTTTTCTATAGGTGAATCCAAAACACGACTCGTACGATGAACAATCTGGGTTAATTCTTCTGTATTATAAAATTCTAATTTTAAGACAATTCCAAAACGATCACGTAAAGGATCTGATAAATCACCAGCTCTAGTTGTAGCTCCAACTAAAGTAAAAGGTGGTAAATCAATCTTAATATTACGACTACTGGCATCATTTCCAACAATAATATCTAAAGTAAAGTCTTCCATAGCTGGATATAATATCTCTTCAATATAACGTGGCATACGATGAATTTCATCAATAAACAAAATATCACCAGGTTCTAAAGTAGATAATATTGCCGCTAAATCACCTTGTTTTTCAATCGATGGACCACTTGCAGTCTTAATATTTCCACCCATCTCATTCGCAATAATGTATGCTAAAGTAGTCTTACCTAATCCAGGTGGACCATATAACAACACATGATCTAATACTTCACCTCGTAGACGAGCTGCTTTCATAAAAATATTTAAATTATCTTTAACTTCCGTTTGACCAATATATTCATCAATACTATTTGGTCGAATATTAATATCAAAATGATCTTCCGTTAATTCTTCACTAGTAACAATACGATCATCCATAATTATTCCCCCTTACTTTAATAATAATTTTAATGCTTCTTTAATCTGTTCTTCCAATGGCTTTTTATAATCCACTTTAGGAAGTACTTTCTTAATATCTGGTTTTCGATATCCTAATCCTTCTAAAACTTCCATTAATTCTTCATTTACAGGTTGTGATACATTTGATGGATTAGAAGCTAATTTACCTTTCAAATCTAATATTATTTGACGTGCTACCTTATCCCCTATTTTAGGAAACTTCTTTAAATATAAGATATTCTCACGTTCAATCGCATCCATAATTCCTTCGATAGACCCTGTCGCTAACATAGGAAGTGCCATTTTACATCCTAGTCCTTTTACACTAATTAAACTTAAAAATAAATTTTTTTCTTCTTTTGTTTTAAAACCATATAATGTTTGTTCATCTTCACGAATATATTGATATAAATAAACTGTAGTCTCAACATTCAATTCAAAAGAATAAGGATTTGGTGTATAAACCATATATCCTAATCCCTGATGCTCAATTACAATATAAGTACTTTCTATATCCGTTACAATTCCTTTTATATATGCATACATATTATCCCTCATTTTCTTTATTCATTGTATCAGAATTCATTCTTCATGTCCACTATTCTAATATAAAAAGTGAACAATTGTTCACTTTTTTCTTATCGAACGATAACAACTAATTCTAATTTAGACGAATTACCTGCTTCATCTTTTGCTTTATACACTAAACGATAACTACCAGCAGTTGTAGAATCTACTGTTCCAGATGGTTGAATATTAGAAATTGTAGTTCCATCATTATCTACCGCACTTCCTACTGGTATATTATATGTGCTTCCTTTATTAATCGTTATTTTTTGATTTTCTGAACTTCCATTAACCGTAATCGTTGGGCCTTCCATATCTTTTACAACCACTGTTCTAGTCGCACTTGTTGTCATGTTGTTATATAAAGCTACATAAGTCACTTTATAGGTTCCTGCTTGCGAAGTATTTACTGTACTAGTTTTACTTAAAGCAGATGGAATTGGATTTTGTTGATAATCATACGCCATTGCGCCTACATAACTTGTACCTTCACATTTTGGTTCTTCATAGGTAGCTGTACCTAGATTAACATAATCAATACTATTACCACAAAGAACGATAATTGGCGCACGTTCATTATATTCAACATCCACATCACTACCACTATCTTCAATCACTTTATAACGAAAATTTTTCTTTTTTCTTGTTATTTCAATTAATAAATCATTAGGAAAAGATTTATCTGTTTTAGGATTTTTTAAATCAACATCAACATATCCTCCCGATTTTAAACTTCCTAAAGTTATCGTAGTAACTCCCCCATCTTCAGCAGGTAAAGAATAAGGATTATCAGTGGCCCAATTACTAGCGGCCAATTCAATAGTCTCTATTTGATTTTCATATGTATCTCCTCGAAAATCCTTAATAGCCTTATTAACTGTTGGAATAATAATTACTCCCATGACACCAATAATGATAATTACCGCTAATAATTCTACTAAAGTAAAACCTTTGTTTTTCACATTTATCACCTACTTTTTCTTTAAAAATATACGAAAGGTATGATATTCAAAAATAACAAAACAAATAAATAATCCCCAACTTAATACATCATTTAAAACTCCACTGGAATAATTATTAATTAACGATTGAATCGAATTTGGTACATTGTTCTTAATCCAAGTTGTTACCTCAGGAATTGGTAAACGTTCACTTAGGAATGCTAACAATCTTAACAAAATTTCAGCAAGTGCCATAAAATAAATAAAAGCATTAAAACTGCGAAATAAATATAAGATGATACAAATCACTAATATAAAAATAATTAAATCCATAATTACATCCTCCTATACTACTTTATAATCATAACATATTTTTTCTCCCTTTGCTACTGTCATTCAAAAACTTTACATTTCAAATTATCTCTGGATTAGGTATTCCTCATTTACATTTTATTTATGATTCATAAAATATAATGGAAGGAGGATTGACATGGATAATTACGAAAAGGCATTAGAAAAAATTAGACATGATCAAAAATGTAAACCAAAGGGATGTTTCTTAGTAACAGTTACGGGACCAACTGGTCCGACTGGACCTGCTGGTGGACCTACTGGGCCTACAGGGCCTACTGGAGCAACAGGTCCTACAGGACCTACAGGGCCAACAGGTGCAACTGGGGCAACGGGAGCAACTGGACCAACTGGACCTACGGGACCTCAAGGACCTGCAGGTAACGACGGAATTAACGGAGCAACTGGGGCGACTGGAGCTACAGGTATTGCAGATACTTTAGCTGTTGGAACTACTTCTACAGGAGATGCTGGTACTGATGCAGCAGTAACTGATAGTGGTGGGATTAACAATCATATTTTTGACTTTGTAATTCCAAGAGGATTCGATGGTGAAATAGGACCTACTGGGCCTACAGGACCAACTGGTGCAACTGGATTAACACCAAATTTAACTATTGGACTCGTTACAACAGGTGCACCTGGTTCAGCAGCTAGTGCAACTATTACCGGAATCTCACCTAATTTTATCTTGAATCTAACAATACCACAAGGACCTACAGGACCTATGGGATTAACTGGATTACCTGGTGTTCCTGGAGCAACTGGACCAACTGGGCCTACAGGACCTAGAGGGGCAACAGGACCTACGGGACCTACTGGAAAATGTTGTCATGACAGAAATAACGAATAACTAAAATCATGAGGAGGATAGAATGAAAAAGTATAAAGTTTATGTATATGCGATTTGTAAAAACGAAGAAAAACATGTGGACCGTTGGGTAAACTCGATGAAAGAAGCAGATCATATTTATGTTTTAGACACTGGTTCTACAGACCAAACCGTAAATGAATTAAAAAAACACGGTGTTACGGTTATAACAAAGAAAATTAAACCATGGCGCTTTGATGTTGCACGTAATGAATCTTTAAAATTGGTTCCTTTCGAAGATGCGATTTGCGTATGTACAGACTTAGATGAAGTTTTTGAAAAAGGATGGAGAAATAAACTAGAAGAAATATGGAACGATTCAATGAATCGCTTAGGATATACCTATCATTGGTCACTAGACGAAAACGATCAACCATTAGTTAGTTTCTATATTGAAAAGATTCACTCACGTTTTCATTACACCTGGACTCATCCTGTTCATGAAGTTTTAACTTATCAAAGTTCAAAACAAGAAAATAAAAAATTTACAGAACAGATTGTTTTAAAACATTACCCAGACTCTTCAAAATCACGTTCTAGTTATCTACCACTATTAGAATTATCTGTCAAAGAAGATCCTGATGATGATCGTAATATGCACTATTTAGGACGTGAATACATGTATTATGGCAAATGGAATGAAGCAATTGATACATTGATTAAACATCTGCATCTACCAACAGCTACCTGGAAAGATGAACGCTGTGCATCAATGCGTTTTATTGCTCGTTGTTATCAAAACTTAAATCGTTTTGAAGAAGCACATCTCTGGTTGTCAAAAGCCGTCAAAGAAGCGCCATACCTACGTGATCCATATATGGAAGAAGCACTTCTATATTACGAAGAAAAAAACTGGAAAAAAGTCGAAAAATATTGCCGTTTAGCTTTAAAAATAAAAACACATCCTAAAACTTATATTAATGAAGTATTTAGTTGGAATGAAACGGTATATAATTTATTATCACTTAGTTGTTATTACCAAGGAAAATATCATGCAGCTTTAAAATATATAAAAAAAGCAATTGAAATAAATCCTCATGATAATCGTTTAAAAGAAAATCAAAAGTTCATACAGAAACTCATAAAAACACAGTAAACTACTGTGTTTTTTCAGACTGTTGACAAAGTGAAATTTTGTTAATAGTCTTTTAATTTTATAAAATTTATAGTATAATTAATATGT
>CALVJM010000026.1 GCA_944332155.1 uncultured Bacilli bacterium | reverse complement strand
ATAATGCAGGCAAGTAAATTAGTCGAAGTAGAAGATTTATATCGTCCTTATAAGGAAAAGAAAAAGACAAAAGCAACTGAAGCTATTGCTTTAGGATTAGAACCTTTGGCAAAAAAAATGATGTCATGTCCAACCCAAGGGGATATTGAAACGCTAACTAAACCTTATTTAAATGATAAGGTAAAAACAATGGATGATGCCATTACAGGAGCTAAATACATTATTGCTGAATATATTAGTGATAATGCTTATTATCGTAAGTGGATTAGAAAACAAACTTTTTTTCACGGGATTCTTGTTAGTAAACGCAAAAAGAATGCCACAGACGAATTAAAAACATATGAAATGTATTATGATTATCAAGAACCATTACGAAGTGTAAAATCGCATCGTGTTTTAGCTTTAAATCGTGGTGAAAAAGAGAAAATCTTAAATGTATCAATTCAAATCGACGCAGAACCAATCTTACAATTTCTTATAGAAAAAGTCATTCGTGGACGTCAATCATTTACAGTTCCTTATATTAATGAGGCTATAGAAGATAGCTATAAACGATTGATTAAACCAAGTATTGAACGAGAACTTAGAGCGGAAGCAACAGAAAAAGCGGAAGAAGTTGCTATTAATAATTTTGGTGACAATCTAGAAAAATTGTTAATGCAACCACCAATGAAAGATAAAGTAGTACTAGGTTTTGATCCTGCTTATCGTACAGGTTGTAAGTTAGCCGTTATTGATCCAACGGGAAAACCAGAAACCATTGCGGTTATCTATCCTCACGAACCTAAAAATTTATACAAAGAAAGTAAAGAAAAAGTTCTACAATTAATTGATCAATATCACATTGATATTATAGCTATTGGTAATGGTACGGCCTCTAGAGAAAGTGAAGCATTTGTTGCTGATGTAATACAATCATGTAAAACTAGAAAAGTTGAATATATCATTGTAAATGAAGCAGGCGCAAGTGTTTATTCAGCGTCTAAATTAGCGATTCAAGAATTTCCTAAATTACACGTAGAAGAGAGAAGTGCTATTAGTATTGGTCGTCGCTTACAAGATCCATTAGCGGAACTTGTAAAAATTGATCCTCAAAGTATTGGAGTAGGACTTTATCAACATGATGTATCTAATAAACGTTTAACTGAATCATTAGATTTTGTTGTTAGTAAAGCGGTAAATCAAGTGGGAGTAAATATTAATACAGCTAGTGCATCTTTATTAAAATATGTTTCAGGGCTAACTAAAAAAAATATTGATAAAATTTTAGATTATCGTAATACTTATGGAAAAATAAAAAATCGTCAAGAACTAAAAAAGAAAAAATTATTAAGTGATAAAGTATTTACACAAGCCATCGGTTTTTTACGTATTCCTGATGCTGAAAATATTTTAGATCATACAGGTATCCATCCTGAAAGTTACGCTGTGACTTTACAATTATTAAAGGAACTAAACGAAGACTTAAAAGCGGTTGGAACAGAACATTTAAATCGTCAATTACAACAAGTAGATATTGATAACATGAGTCAAAAATTAGGAACTGATAAATATACTTTAGAAGATATTATCAAATCTTTATTAAAACCAAATCGTGATCCACGTGATGATATGCCAAAACCTCTTTTAAAAAGCGATATTTTAAAATTAGAGGATTTAAAAGTAGGAATGAAATTACAAGGAACGGTTCGTAATGTTGTTGATTTTGGAGCTTTTATTGATATCGGAATTAAAAATGATGGTTTAGTTCACATTTCTAAAATGACAAATCAATATATACGTCACCCTAAAGAAGTAGTTAGTGTAGGCGATATTGTTGATTGTTATGTAGATGAAATTTTTCCAGAAAAGAAAAAAGTATCGTTATCTTTGATAGAACCTCAAAAATAAAAACGTTTTTACACGTTTTTTTGTTTGCTATAATATTTCATATTTATTTCATGAAATTATCACATTAAAAAAGTATACTGTAATTGTAGAAAGGAAAGGTGATAAGATAGAAGAAATTAATTAGTACAACAAGACGTAATAAAACAAAATGAAATATATATAAACACTCCTACATAATAATCAGAAAGGAAGATATCATATGCCTTTAAAAGGAACTCCTAGTACTACGGTATGGGATTCCTTTTTTTATTTGTAATGTACAAATAATGTACAAAAAAAGATATGAAATTTCATATCTTAAGCAGCTGCTTGTTTTTTTAATGTTCTTAATTCTCTGGCACTAATTCTTACAGTTTTTCCATTTAATTTAACTTTTTGTAGATTTACATTTTGTACTTTTTTAGTTGCATTTAAAGCATGAGATCTATTATTACCAGAAAGACCTTTTCTTTTTGTTACTTTTTTTGCCATAAACATCCTCCTTTGTATTTATATATTGATTTTTTCCACGCCTTTTAACTTTATCATAAATTCTATAATAAGTCAACTTTTTAATCATATAATTCATTTTTTAAAAGTTCTATATTTTCATTCATAATTGAAATATAGTCTTTTTTAGCATTACGTTCGTCTTCATTGATATTATATAAGTTATGAATCGATAATAATTCAACACCAGTTTCTTCTTGAATATTTTTTACTGTATTACTTATTTCTTCTTGTTGATCAGTAAAAATATAACTAATCTCGCCATTTTCAATCATTTGTGTTACATCATATATTGTTTTTTCTGTTAAGTTTTCATTTTCTTCTAAAGAAATAACAGTTATATTGTATTTCTCTAAAAATTTAAATAAGTCATTAGAAACAACAATCGTTGGATTATTAGAACTTTCACTTAATAATTTTAGTTTGGCATCTAAATTAGATACTTCAATTTTCAAAGCATCATAATTTTCTTGAATGTTTGTTTTTAAGTAATGATTATTAATATATTCTAAAAGTCCATTTTTTATATTTTGAGCTAACATTAAGAAGTTAGATGGATCTAACCATAATTCTTCCATATTATTATTATATTCCATCGTTAGTGTAGGATCGATTATTTTCATATTTTTATTATAGTTCAACATAGGTGATACATATTCTTTTTCATTACTAAGACCATTAAAAATAAATAGACTAGATTTACTATAATCTTTTATTTGTTTATCCGTCAATTTATAAGTTGTGGGATTTGAACCATCAGGATAAATACTTTTAATGGTACTATGTTCACCATATAATTGTTCAGTAATATATTCAAATGGATATACTGTTGTGTATATATTGATATCTTCTAAG
Organism: uncultured Bacilli bacterium; assembly: GCA_944332155.1. Lineage (GTDB taxonomy): Bacteria > Bacillota_I > Bacilli_A > RF39 > UBA660 > Pelethosoma. The sequence continues at coordinate 11,805 of CALVJM010000026.1, read as the reverse complement.
TTATCTCTTTTTAAACATCCTGTCATACAAAGAACCATAAGGCCAATACAACCACATAATAATAATTTTTTCATTTCCATTCTCCTTTTTTTGGTACGGGGTCAAAACCACTTCCACCCCACGGATTACAACGTAAAATACGCTTGATACCTAACCAGCCACCTTTAATTACACCATGAACTTCTATAGCTTCAATCGCATAATTAGAACAAGTTGGTGTAAAACGGCACATTGCGTGCCAAGGTCCAGGTATTTTTTGATAAACTTTAATTAGGTTAATTAATATTTTTTTCATATAAACCACATTATTATTATACTAGAATATGTCATCAAAGTAAATTAAAACTTGCAAAGTCTATGATTTATGGTAGAATGAGATATGGTATAAAGGAGGTGAATTAGATTTGGAATTACTAGAAAAATTAGGGATTAAAACCAATCAACCAGAATTATATGAAACAGCTCTTACACATACATCTTATGCGAATGAAAACCATGTTGAAAGTTATGAGAGACTAGAATATTTAGGAGATGCCGTATTAGAACTTATTATGAGTGAATACTTATATAAAAAGACTCACGAAGTAGAAGGTGTAATGACCAAATTACGTTCTCACTATGTTTGTGAAAATGCTTTGTATGAATATTCACTTAGATTAGGTTATAATGAATACTTAAAACTTGGACATGGAGAAGAAGAAAGTGGTGGAAAATATCGTAAAGCAATTGTTGCGGATATTTTTGAATCGATGTTAGGTGCTATGTATCTAGATCAAGGTTTAGATTTTGTAAAAAATTTTATGGCTGAAAATATCATCCCTGTAATTGAAAGTCAAAGTCTAGATTTTTTTGATGATTATAAATCAAAATTACAGGAGTTAGTTCAAACTGACAAAAAAAGTCTTGAATATGAATTAATAGATGAGTCTGGACCTGCTCATAATAAAGTTTTTACAGCAATTGTTAAAATTAACGATGTTGTATACGGTAAAGGAACCGCCCACAGTAAAAAAGAAGCAGAACAAGCGGCAGCGCGTGATGCGATTAATAAGAGTGTAGGAGAAGTAATCAAACGAGGAACACCACAATAAAGAAGGGTTGTCAAACCTCATAAAATAAGATAAAATAAGTATGCATCAAACGAAATGAAAGGAATGAAATTATGGGAAGAGCTTATGAAGTAAGAAAAGCAAGTATTCAAAAAACAGGTGCGGCTAAGTCAAAATTATATTCAATGTATGCTCGTGAAATTTATCAAGCAGCTAAAACTGGTGGCGTTGAGATGGAAAGCAACGCTAGTTTAAAACGTTTAGTAGAACGTGCAAAAAAGGAACAAGTTCCTAATGATATTATCAAACGAGCAATTGATAAAGTAAATAGTGGAGCTGATGAAAGTTATAATGAAGCTCGTTATGAATTATTTGGCCCAGCAGGATCAACCGTGATTGTTGATTGCTTAACAGATAATGTAAATCGTAGTGTTAGTAGTATTCGTGCGGCAGTTAATAAATGTCATGTTAAAATGGGAGCTGTTGGAAGTGTTGCTTATCAATATGACCATTTATGTATTGTTGGTTTTAAAGGATTAAGTGCTGATGAAACACTAGAACAACTTATTACCGCAGATATTAATATTGATGATATTGAAGAAGATAACGGCTTAACAATTGTTTATGGTGAACCAAAAGACTTATTTGAAATAAAAAATGCAATTACGAATGCTTTACCAAATGTAGAATTTGAAATGGATGAAATTACAATGATTCCAAAAGATAAAATTACATTATCGGGAGAAGATTTAGAAATATTTAAAAAATTAATTACGATGTTAGAAGATATTGAAGATGTTCAACACGTATATCATAATGTCAATTTATAGAAGAACGTTTCTTCTTTTTTCTTTACTTTGAAAAATAGAGTTGTTATAATTAAAATAGGTGAGAATATGAAAAAAGGATTTACATTAATAGAATTATTAGCTGTAATTGTGGTAATCGCATTAATTAGTTTAATTGCTTTCCCTTCTATTATTAACCAATTTTCTAAATCAAGGGGGGATATGAGTGGAGCTTCTAACGAAACAATTATGACAGCTGCTGAATTATACTTAGATAATAATGTCAATTTACAAAAATATAAAGTAGATACAAACTTTTGTATAACTTTAGAAGTTTTAGTTAAGAATGGGTTATTAAAAGAACCAATTAAAAATATCGAAACGGGAAAAAATTATGACTTAGCGACCAATGCGGTTCAAGTCACTTATCACGCTGATACGAGAATCATTAAAGATGGTAAAATTGGTGGTTTGACAAGTTTAGATTGTGCAGAAAGAATTACATCATAAAAAAGAAGTTTTCACTTCTTTTCTTTTTGAAATAAAGTATTGATGGATACGCCTAAAGCTTTTGATAACTTTAAAAGGGTGGTTAATGAAATATTTTTAAATTCTTTACCAGATTCAATTTGTTTAATATATGAAGTACTAAGGTCACTTTGTTCAGCTAAATCTTCTTGCGACCAATGCAATTGTTTACGATAATATTTTAAATTATTACGAAAGACATCATATTCAATACGCGCATCCTTATTTGTTATCATAAAACCACCTTATATTGGTAAATTTTTCCAATTTCCTTAATACTAACATTTTCTCATAAAAAAACGACAAAAACAGTACACTATGAGTGTACTATGTGTTATAATGTATGTAAGAGAAATTTTAGTAGTAAAGGAAGTAGTAGTATGTATTTAAAGTTAAGAAATATGCGATTAAGACGTCGTTTGACGACAGGAGATATGGCCGAAAAACTAAATATAAGTAAATCCTTTTATTGCCAAATAGAAACTGGTAGACGTCGTCTTTCTTATGATATGGCTGTAAGAATCGCTGCCATTTTTCGTGCCAAACCAGATACCATTTTTTATCAAGATCATATAAACAATTCTTTAAATAATCAAAATAACAGTTCGACGATTGCAGAATAAAAGAAGATAAAATTTGTAAAAGACAAGAGAAAGTGTGAAATTCTCTTTTTTTATTTACAAAAAACATGTATAATAATATAAGGTGAAATAATATGAATAAGACTAAGATTATCGCAACAGTTGGTCCTGCAACAACAGAAAAGAAAGTATTAATGGATATTATTGAGAATGGAGTAGATGTAATTCGTATTAATATGAGTCATGCAACACATTCATATTGTAAAAAGATTATTGAACAAATCAATGAAATCAATAAAGAATTAAAATTACATGTACCTATTATGCTTGACTTAGCTGGACCAGAAGTTCGTGTACAAAAAATAGAACATGGAGAAGTAGAATTACTTCCAGATAGTAAAATTAAAATTTATGCAGATGGCAGAATTGGAAATAATGAGAGTATTTCAGTTAATAAAGAAGAATTGATTCAATATGCTAAATTCAATTCACTGTTAAAATTAGATGATGGGAAAATCACTTTACAAGTTTTAAATAAAACAGAAGAGTATTTAGAATGTATGATACTAACTGGTGGTGTTTTAAAAAGTGGTAAGAGTGTAAATGTTCCAGGTGTAGATTTACATTTACCATTCCTAAGTGAAAAAGATAAATCAGATGTTCTATTCGCACATAAGAATCATGTTGATTATGTTGCTCTCTCATTTGTACGAGATGGTGAAGATATATTGGAAGTAACAGATTTACTAATTGATCAAAAAGATGATCATTTAAGTGTCATTTCTAAAATAGAGTGTGAAAGTGCGATTGAAGAAATAGATGAAATTATTCGCCTTAGTGATGGCGTAATGGTTGCTCGTGGTGATCTAGGTGTAGAAATTCCTTTAGAACGTGTACCAGGCGTTACTAAAATGGTCATTAATAAATGTCATAGTGCAGGTAAAATAAGTATTATTGCGACTGATTTGATGTCTTCGATGGAATATTCTATCGAACCAACACGTGCCGAAGTAAGTGATGTCGCAAATGCTGTATTAGATGGAGTAGACGCAATTGTTTTAACTGGAGAAACGACAATCGGCTTATATCCTGTCGAAACGGTAAATATGATGGAAAAGATTATTGAAAGTACCGAAGTAGATATTAACTATTATGACTTGTTAGATAAAGCTATGCGTACTGAAAAACAAGATATAACAGGTGCTCTTGCTTACAGTGTAGTTGAATGTGCCGATCGTTTAAAGGCTCGTGCCATTGTCATTCCTACCATGACTGGTTATACTGCTAAAAAAATTAGTCGTTTTCGTCCAAGTTGTCCTATTATTGCCATTTCTCCAAATGAAGAAGTATTAAAGGAACTATCAATGTATTTTGGAATTTATACTTATCCTATGAAAGAGATTAAGAATTTTGATAAAATGATTGATAATGCTAGAAAAGTAGTATTAAGTAAGATTAATTTAAATCCATTTGATAAATTTATAGTAACAGGAGGTTATCCATTAGGGCAATCACAACATACTAATTTTATGAAAATAGAAGAATTATAGAAAGGGTGTTTGAAGAATGTATAATTTAGGTGAACAATTTAATATGGATTTAGAAAACGCCAAAGCGAATTCTAAATGTGTTTTTACGGGTGAAAAGTATCGTATAACAGTATTAACCGAGAGACTTGTTCGTTTAGAATATCAACCAGAGGGTAAATTTGTAGACCAACCATCGGAATTAGTTTGGTGTCGTAATTTTGAAAAACCACATTTTTTAGTTAAAGAAGATGCAAGATATTTAATCATTAAAACCAAATATTTAAAACTAACTTATGTGAAGAATCAACCTTTTCAAGGTGGTAAATTAAATACGATGGCAAACCTTAAAGTAGAACTTTTAAATACTGATCGAATTTGGTTTTTTGGTCATCCAGAAGCCCGTAATTATGGAGCCCCCGATTTTTCATTAGATAATTCGGGAAGTAAGGTACATTTAACCAAAGGGCTTTATTCTGTGGATGGATTCGCAACGATTGATGATTCTAATAGTCGCATTTTTAATGCTGTTGGTAATCTAGAAGAAAGACCAGGTCAAGGTATCGATCTTTATCTATTTATGTATTTAAAAGATTTTGCAGCTTGTTTAAAAGACTATTTTACTTTAACAGGTTATCCAGCATTACTTCCAAGATATGCGCTTGGAAATTGGTGGAGTCGTAATGTGCCATATCACGATCTAGAATTAAAAACATTAATTGATGACTTTGATCGTGAAGAAATCCCTTTATCAGTATTAGCTTTGAATGCTGATTGGCACATACGTTCTTATAAAAATCAAGAAAACTTAAAGACTGGTTATACATGGAACAAAGAATTATTTCGTTCACCAAAAGATATGATTCGCTATCTACATTCCAAAGGAATTCGCTTAGGATTAAACATTAACCCTTTAGAAGGAATTTATCCATACGAAGGTAATTATGAACAATTAATTAAATACATTACACCTAATGAAAATGGAATAATTCCCTTTAATACCGTAGATCCAAAATGGTTAGACGCCTATCTAAAAATATTAGTTCATCCTTTAGATGCGATAGGTGTAGACTTCTTTTGGTTAGATGTTGAAAAAGTAGAAGATCGTTTAAAACTATGGTATTTAGAACATTATCACTATATGGATATGAGACGTGATTATAGTCGTAGACCAATGGTTCTTGCTCGTAATACTAATATTGCTCCTCATCGTTATCCAGTTCTATATTCAGGAAAAACAATTGTTAGTTGGGATACACTAAAAAATATACCATTCTTTAATGTAAGTGCAGCTAATATAGGCGTTACATGGTGGGCTCATGATATTGGTGGATACTATAAAGGAATAGAAGATGAAGAATTATATATTCGTTTCTTAGAATTAGCTGTATTTTCACCTATTGTCAAATTTGGTACTGAGCGAGGAAAATATTATAAACGCGAACCATGGAAATGGAATGTAAAAACATTAAATATCGCCCGTGATTACTTACAATTACGTCATCGTATGATTCCTTATTTATATGCTGAAGCTTATAAATACTATAAATACGGAATGCCTTTAGTTCAACCTATTTATTATAAATTCCCAGAACTTTATGATGATCCAAAATATCGTAATGAATATTATTTTGGAACAGAAATGTTTGTCGCACCTATTATTGCTAAAAATGAGCCATTAATGAATCGTGTTATCCATTATTTCTATTTACCAGATGGTATTTGGTATGATATTGTAACCGGAAAAAAATTCCCAGGTGGAAGAAAATACGTATCTTTCTTTAGGGATCAAGATTATCCAGTATTTGCTAAAGCAGGTTCTATTATTCCAATGGGAAGTCATGAAATTATTAATGATACAACACCACCTCAAGATATGGAAATACAAATATTCCCAGGAAAAAGTAACACTTATAAATTATATGAAGATGATGGCGTTAGCGATTTGTATCGTAAAGGATTCTTCTTAATGACTTCTATTGATTATAACTATTTACCAAATAATTATACAGTTATTATTCGTGCCTTAGAAGGAAAAAGTGATATCGTACCAGATACGCGTAATTATAAAATTCGTTTCCGTAATACCAAAAAGGCTAATGATGTAGTAGTATATTTCAATGATGGAAAAATCGAAGGTAAAAGTTATGTTGATGGACCAGACTTTATTGTAGAGGTTCCAAATGTTCCAACGATTGGTCAATTGACTATTAACTGTAAAGGAAAAGATATCGAAATTGATGCTGTTCGTCTTATTAATGAAGATATCGCATCTATCATTAATGATTTACAAATCGAAACTACGTTAAAAGAACAAATTGATGAAATTCTTTTTGGAAATTTAGAAATCAAGAAGAAAAGAATTGAAATCACAAAATTAGGTCGTAAAGGCTTAGAACGAAAATATGTAAGATTATTTAAAAAACTACTTGAATATGTGGAACAAGTATAATATAATACTAGTATTATGAAAAACGAAGGGAAAGAGTAGTAATAATGTACTTTATTATATAGAAATGAAGTGGTTGATGAAAACTTCTGATAAAGTCTTATGAACTTGCTTTCCTAGTTGTCTATTTTCTATAGAACGGATGCCCACGTTACGAGCTAGAGTGCATAAAGTCTTATGAAATAAGGTGGTACCGCCATCATTGGTCCTTATTCATAGGGCTTTTTTGTGCAAAAAGGAGGTATTATGTTAGAAATTATTATATTTTTAGTGTGTTTTATACTAGTTTATTTACTATATTATATAGTTGTTATTTCAAGAAGAAAGAAGTTAGATAAACTAGTTAATAGTACAGAATGCTTATATCTGAAAACAAGATATCAAGTAGATGTTACTAAGATTCCAATAAAAACTTTAGCTAATCATTTGGCCCTTACCAATGCCTTTATTATGGCCCTAACGGTTCTTATTATTAGTATTGTTGATAATTGGATCTTGAAGTTTGTTTGTGGCTTTTTTGTATTAATGATTTTAATCTTAATCTTTTATCACTTTTTAGGTCGATATTATCAAAAAAAGCAAAAGGAGGAAAAACATGAATTATAATGCGAATGAAATAGAAAAGAAATGGCAAGAATATTGGAAAAAGAATGAGACTTTTAAAACCGATGTATGGGATTTTTCAAAACCCAAATATTATGTACTAGATATGTTTCCATATCCAAGTGGAGTAGGTCTTCATGCAGGACATGTAGAAGGTTATACGGCTACAGATATTGTTTCTCGTATGAAAAGAATGCAAGGGTATAATGTATTACACCCAATGGGATACGATTCATTTGGTTTACCTGCTGAACAATATGCAGTGCAAACAGGAAATCATCCCGCCGGATTTACTGAGAAAAATATCGCTTACTTTAGTGAACAATTAAATACCCTAGGTTTTGATTATGATTGGACTAAAATGGTTGCGACTAGTGATCCAAAGTTTTATCACTGGACACAATGGATTTTTAAACAACTTTATAAAGATGGATATGCAAAATACGTAGATATGCCTGTAAACTGGTGTGAAGAATTAGGAACAGTATTATCTAATGATGAAGTTATAGATGGTAAAAGTGAACGTGGAGGATATCCTGTAGTTCGTAAAAAAATGAAACAATTATGTATCGATCAACCTAAGTTTGCTGAAAAATTACTAGATGGGTTAAACAAAATTGATTGGCCAGAATCTACTAAAGAGATGCAACGAAATTGGATTGGTAAATCTACCGGTGCTCATGTAACTTTTAAAATAGATGGTCATGAAGAGACTTTCACAGTATTTACTACACGTCCAGATACTTTATTTGGTGCAACTTACTGTGTACTTGCTCCTGAACATGATTTAGTAGATGAGATTACAACACCTGATCATAAAGAAAAAGTAGATGCCTATAAAAAGACCTGTGCATCTAAAAGTGATTTAGAGAGAACAGAGTTAAATAAAGATAAAACAGGTGTATTTATTGGTGCTTATGCTATCAACCCAGTTAATAATAAAAAGATTCCAATTTATATCAGCGATTATGTACTAGCAACCTATGGAACAGGAGCGATTATGGCCGTACCTGCCCACGATACAAGAGATTATGAATTCGCTAAGAAATTCAATATTGAAATTATTCCTGTATTAGAGGGCGGCGATATTACTAAAGAAGCTTGGACAGAAGATGGCGTTCATATCAATTCTGAATTCTTAAATGGAATGAATAAAGAAGACGCAATAAAAACAATGATTCAATGGTTAGAAGAACATAATTGTGGAAAACAACAAGTTAATTACAAATTCCGTGAATGGATTTTTGCTCGTCAACGTTACTGGGGAGAACCAGTACCTATTGTCCATATGGAAGATGGAACAGATCAATTATTAGATGATGATGAATTACCATTAATCTTACCAGAGCTAGAAGACTATAAAGGACATAATGGTAAAGCTCCTCTAGAAAATGCAGAAGAGTGGAAACATTATGTTGATAAAAATGGTAAAAAAGGAATTCGGGAAACATCTACTATGCCAGGTAGTGCAGGTAGTAGTTGGTACTATTTTAGATATATCGATCCCGATAATCAAGAAATGTTCTGTGATCCAAAACTTGCTGAACATTGGCTTCCAGTAGACCTTTATATGGGGGGACCAGAACATGCTGTTGGTCATTTAATGTATTCTAGAATTTGGAATCATTACCTTTATGACAAAGGTTTATCACCAGTAGAAGAACCATTTAAAAAATTAGTTCATCAAGGAATGATTTTAGGATCAAATGGTATTAAAATGGGTAAACGTTATCCAGAATATGCGATTGACCCAAAAGATATTGCTGAACAATATGGAGCTGACACTTTACGTCTTTATGAAATGTTTATGGGACCAATTGAAGCTTCAAAACCATGGAGTGATAGTGGTGTAGAAGGAGCTCGTCGTTTTATCGAACGTGTATGGCGTTTCTTTACTAATCCAGAAAACATAACAATCGAAAATGATGGTAAGCTTGATAAAGCTTATCATGTTATGGTAAAAAAAGTAACAAGTGATTTTGAGGATTTAGCATTCAATACCGCAATCAGTGCGATGATGATCTTTGTCAATGAGTGCTACAAAGTAGGTTCTTGTCCAAAAGAATATGCAGAAGGATTCATTAAAATGATTAGTTGTATTACGCCTCATCTAGGTGAAGAAATATGGCAAATTCTAGGACATGATCACACTATTGCTTATGAACCATGGCCAACTTATGATGAAGAAAAAACAAAAGATCAAGAATATGAAATGGTAGTTCAAGTAAACGGAAAAGTACGTGGTAAAATGATGGTCGCAACAGATACAGCCAAAGAAGAAATGGAAGAACTTGCTCAACAATTAGACAATGTTAAGAAATTTATCGAAGGTAAAGAAATTATCAAAATCATTGTAGTACCTAAAAAATTGGTTAATATTGTTGTAAAATAAAGGTTAAAATACTGATATTTTAAAGATAATAAATTTTAAGAATTGAAAGATTTTAAGTTTCAATTCTTTTTTATTAAGGTTCTGTTATACTTGGTGACTGATATACGGTATAAGTTAATCTTTATGCAATTATATAAATTATTTATTTTCGTTTTTTCTTATAATTACTGGCTTATATTTTTATAAATTTTTATCAGTCATTTTGTTTAACACAACCTTTATTAAAATAATTTTTTAAATCTATAATATTACTATGTATTTCAAAAATGTTATTTGTACTTTATTTTACTGACTTATATGTATAATAAAATAAAACACTAGTGTTTTTCTTGACAAAATTGTAGAATAAATGTAATCTATTTTTTAAAGAGAGGATGTGAGGATATGAGTATTCAAAGATTACTAGAAGAGATATCTATGTATCAACCAGATGCTAAGCATATGATTTTAAAAGCTTATTATTATGCTGAGGTGTTTCATCGTTTTCAAAAACGTCAAAGTGGAGAACCTTATATTGAACATCCTTTACAAGTAGCCTTTATTTTATCTCAGTTAAAAGCAGACCCAGATACGATTTGTGCTGCTTTACTACACGATACGATAGAAGATACACCACTTACCAAAGAAGTTATTGCAAAAGCTTTTAATTCTCATGTAGCTACGTTAGTAGATGGCGTTACAAAATTAAAAGGACTTAACTTTTCATCCAAAAAAGATCGAGAATTAGCTAATACGAGAAAAATTTTGTCAGGTATGATGGTGGATGTACGTATTGTTTTAATTAAACTTGCGGATCGTCTTCATAATATGCGCACTTTAGAATCAAAAAGTAGTTTTAAACAAAAAGAAAATGCGATGGAAACAATGGAAATATTTGTTCCACTTGCAGATTGTTTAGGTGCTCATGAAATTCAAAAAGAGTTAGAAGATATTGCACTCTCTTATTTAATGCCAGAAGTTTTTCAATTTTTAAGTTGTGAAAAAATTCATATTCAAGAAAGTAGTCAAGAATGTTTAGAAGAGGTAGTTAAACAAATACATAATCGTTTACAAGAACAAAATGTTAGTTCGCAAATACGTATTCGTACGAAGAGTATTTCAAGTATTTATAAAAAATTACGTAGAGGATATCAATTATATGAAATTCATGATTTATTGGCTTTAAAAGTAATCGTTTCTAATATAGAGGATTGTTATAGAACACTGGGATTGGTCCATTCTTTATATCCACCAATGAATGAAAAATTTAAAGATTATATATGTAATCCTAAGACTAATCGTTATCAATCTCTACATACTACCGTTTTTGGTCCGGATGATCATTTTGTACAAGTACAAATTCGTACAGAAGAAATGGACAAGATGGCCTCATTTGGACTTGCAGCTTATTGGCATAAACCTTCGTTAGATATGCAAAAAGTATTAAAAGAAAATTATCAATTCTTTAAAGCTTTAAAAGAATTGGATAAATCATTTAATGACAATCAGGATTTTATACAAAGTGTGAAAGAAGAGTTGTTTACTGATAATGTTTATGTGTATACAACAAAAGGAGATATTATCGAGTTACCAAAAGGATCTACACCAATAGATTTTGCCTATAAAATTCATACAGATATTGGTCATCATATGAGTAAAGTAGTAGTGAATAATCATGTTGTTCCATTCGATTATGAATTGAAGAATAAAGATAGAATTTCAATACTTACTAGTGATAAGAGCATGGGACCTAATGAGAATTGGCTAATTAAAAGTAAAACTTCGAATGCGAAAAGAAAAATTAAAGAGTATATAAAAAAGAAAGGTTAAATCGAGAGTGCTGAAAAAGTAGTGCCAATAAAATCAAGAAATTAGATTGCGTATCTATTTTTCTTGATTTTTTTATTTTC